>JAUXPG010000287.1 GCA_030683915.1 Gemmobacter sp. | reverse complement strand
CGGAAACGGAGACTGCCATGACCGCCGCGGACGACAGCGCCTATCATTACCGGGTGATCGCACGCGCCCTTGCCGAACTGGACGCCGCCGGGCCCGGCCTGACGCTGGATGACCTGTCCGCCCGCATCGGCCTCAGCCCGTCGCACTTCCAGCGGGTGTTTTCCGCCTGGGTCGGCGTCAGCCCCAAGCGATACCAGCAGTATCTGGTGCTGGGCCACGCCAAGGCCCTGCTGCGCGACCGCATGACCATGCTGGACGCCGCGCACGAGGCCGGCCTTTCGGGCGCCGGGCGCCTGCATGACCTGTTCCTGACGTGGGAGGCGATGGCGCCCGGCGACTATGCCCGCGGCGGTGCCGGTCTGACCATCCGCTTCGCCCATGTCCCCACCCCCTTTGGCGAGGCGCTGGCGATGGCGACCGACCGGGGCCTGTGCGGCCTTGGCTTTGTCGAGGACATGGGCCGCCCGGCCGCGATGGCCGATCTGCGCGGTCGCTGGCCCGGCGCCACCTTCACCGAGGACGCCGCCACCGTGGCGCCGCTGGTGGCCGACGCCTTTGCCGGGCGGGGCCGCCTGCACCTGATTGGCGCCCCTTTCCAGATCAAGGTGTGGGAGGCCCTGCTGCGCGTGCCATCCGGCCATGTCACCACCTACACCGAACTTGCCCGCGCCGTCGGCCACCCCCGCGCCGTGCGGGCCGTCGGCACGGCCGTGGGGCGCAACCCCGTCAGCCTGTTCATCCCCTGCCACCGCGCCTTGCGGATGTCGGGCGCGCTGGGCGGCTATCACTGGGGCTTGCCGGTCAAGCGCGCGATCCTCGCTTGGGAATCGGCACGCGCCGACGCCGCCTGACGGCAAACATTCTGCACCGGCAGGGAACGATATGCCGACGCCGCGCGTTGGTATCTAGGACACGGGTGATGCCGCAAGGTTCAGGGCGCGATCACGCGCGCTGCGATTTCGGCGGAAACCCGCGTGTGCCGGGGTGATGCCTTTTGGCTTTTCGCCTGCCGGTGTTAGGTGATCCCCCAGGCCAGCACGAACCGGCCGACAGCGTATGAGAGCAGAAATGAAATTCAAAACCCCCCTTACCATCGCTTGCGTGGCCCTGATCGGCCTGACCGCCTGCGATCCTTATCCGCAGGGCAGCCCTGACAACACCCGCGCCCGCACCGGCGCGGCGACCGGCGCGGTGATCGGCGGCCTGATCGGCGCCACCTCGAACAGCAGCACGCGGCCGCTGGCGACGGTGGCAGGCGCTGCGGTCGGTGCGGCCATCGGCGGCGCCGTCGGAACCTCGCTTGACCGCCAGGCAGCCGACCTGCGCGCGCAGACGTCGGGCAACATCGGTGTGGTGAATGCGGGCGACCGTCTTGTGGTGACCATGCCGCAGGACCTGCTGTTCGCAACCGACAGTTCCAGCCTGCGCCCCGACCTGCAAGCCGACCTGCGCGCCGTCGCGGGCAACCTGCTGCAATACCCCAACAGCCGGATCGAGGTGATCGGCCACACCGACAACACCGGCGACGCCGGGTATAACCGCAACCTGTCGCAGCGCCGCGCCAGTTCGGTGGCTTCGGTGCTGATCGGCGCGGGCGTGCCCGCCAACCGCATCGTCACCATCGGCCAGGGCGAGGATATGCCCATCGCCAGCAACCTGACCGCGCAGGGCCGCGCACAGAACCGCCGGGTCGAAATCGTGATCCGTCCGACCATCTGACGCCAGTGCGAAGGGCGTTGCGAACTGCCCGGAGTGGTCATATTCTCTGACCAGTCTGTGCAGGTTCGCAATGCCCTTTGAAAAGATACCATCAGAAAAATTGTCGCAGGCCGTAGTGCGGCAAATCGAAAGCCTGATCCTGAACGGCGTGTTGCGCCCGGGGGAACGGCTTCCTGCCGAACGCGACCTGTCAGAGCGTCTGGGCGTGTCGCGCCCCAGCCTGCGCGAAGCGGTCGCCGAATTGCAGGACCGTGGGCTGCTCTCCACCCGTGCCGGCGCCGGCATCTATGTCGCCGACGTTTTGGGTTCGGCCTTCGCCCCCGCGCTGGTCGATCTCTTTCGCAGCCACGATCAGGCGGTGTTCGACTATGTCGCCTTCCGCCGCGACATGGAGGGGCTGGCCGCCGAACGCGCGGCGCGCGACGGGTCGGAAACCGACCTCAAGGTGATCGACGCGATCTTTCACAAGATGGAAGCCGCCCACACCAAACGCGACCCGAGCGACGAGGCCGCGCTGGATGCCGATTTCCACATGGCCATCATCGAAGCCAGCCACAACGTCATCATGTTGCACATGATGCGGTCGATGTATGAACTGCTGCGCGAGGGTGTGTTCTATAACCGGCAGGCCATGTTCCGGCAGCGCACCACGCGCGATCAGTTGCTGGACCAGCACCGCGCGATCAACACCGCCATTCAGGCGCGCGACCCCCAAGCCGCCCGCGCGGCCGTCGAGACGCATCTGAACTACGTTCTCGCCTCGCTGACCGAGGCGCGCCAGTCCGAACGCCACGAGGCGGTGGCCCGCCAGCGGCTGGAACACGAGACCGAACGTTAGCCGCCGCAAGGTCGGGCATGTGTTAACGTTTCGTAAAAACGGGCTGCCAAGCCGTTGATTTTGCTTGGGTGGTTTGCTGTCCCTCGAAGGGACAGCGCGTCAGACGTGCTGTCCGCCGTTGATCTGGATTTCCGTGCCGGTGATGTAGCTGGATTGATCGTTGCACAAGAACCAGATCGCCTCGGCCACCTCGCGCGGCTGGCCAAGGCGCCGCATCGGCAGGGCCGACACGATACGGTCGGTGCCGGGTGACAGGATGCTGGTCTCCACCTCGCCGGGGGCAATCGCGTTCACCCGCACCCCAAGCGGGCCGAAATCATGCGCCATCTCGCGCGTCAGCGCGGCCAGCGCGGCCTTGGACGTGGCATAGGCGGCGCCTGCGAACGGGTGGACCCGGCTTCCGGCAATCGAGGTGACGTTGACCACCGATCCCCCCGCCGCAGACAGCTCATCGCGCAGCCCGCGCGCCAGCACGACCGAGGCGAAGAAATTGACGTGGAACACCATGCCCCAGGTCCGCAGGTCGGTGTCCAGCGTGCCCAGCCGCGCCCCGCCCGGCCCCTTGGGCGAAATCCCGGCGTTGTTGACAAGGGCGTGCAGGCGGCCGTTGATCTTGTTCTTGATGGTCCCGATGGCCTCGATGGTCTTGTTGGGGTCGGCAAGGTCCAGCTGGATGTGGTTTTCCTCGCCGCCCGGCCAGGGGCAGCGCGGGTCGAAGGGCTGGCGCGAACAGGTCAGCACCCGCCAGCCTTCGGCGGAAAAGCGTTTCACGGTGGCGTGCCCGATCCCGCGCGAGGCGCCGGTCAGCACCAAAGTCTTGACGTCAGGCATGGTTCGGCCCCCTCTGAACCGGCACGCTACTTCCGGGCGGTGGAAAAGGAAAGCCGGCGTCAGCGGCGGCAGGCCGCGCCTGCGGGGCTGCGGCGCCCTCGTGGCCTTGGCAGGCGGTGCAGATGCGGCTACCAAGGAGGCCGAAACCGCACCGGATACCCCATGAAGAAGCAGCTTGCCATGATGCGCGACCCCGCCGCCACCGCCCGCACCCTGTCCGAAGCCCTTCCCTACCTCCAGCGCTATGCCGGGGCGATCGTCGTCGTCAAATTCGGCGGCAACGCCATGGGCGACGAAGATGCCATGGCCGAATTCGCCCGCGACATCGTGCTGATGCGGCAGGTGGGCGTGAACCCGGTGGTCGTGCACGGCGGCGGCCCGATGATCAACGACCTGCTGGCCCGTCTGGGCATCAAGTCGGAATTCGTGCGCGGCAAACGCGTGACCGACAAGGCCACGGTCGAGGTGGTTGAAATGGTGCTGACCGGACTGGTCAACAAACGCATCGTGCAGGCCATCATGGACGAAGGCGGCCGCGCCGTTGGCCTGTCGGGCAAGGATGATGACCTGATGGTGTGCGAGGCCGACGACCCCGAACTCGGCTTTGTCGGCAAGCCGGTGGAAATGAACGTGCAGGTCCTGCGCGACCTGTTCGCGGCGGGCATCATTCCCGTCGTGGCCCCGGTGGCGACCGGCATGAACCCGAACGAGACGTTCAACGTAAACGGCGACACCGCGGCGGGGGCAATCGCGGGGGCGCTCAAGGCCGACCGGCTGCTGCTGTTGACCGATGTCTCGGGCGTCAAGAACAAGGCGGGCGAGATCGTCACCCAGATGACCCCCGAAGAGGTGCGCGCGATGATCGCGGACGGCACCATCTCGGGCGGGATGATTCCGAAGACCGAAACCGCGCTGGCGGCGGTGGAGGAAGGCGTGCGCGCGGTGGTCATTCTGGATGGCCGCATTCCCAACGCCTGCCTGCTGGAGTTGTTCACTGATCAGGGCGCGGGGTCGCTCATCCGGTCCACCGAGCCGCGCGTCAAGCCGCGCCGCGAATGACGCTGGCGGACCTGTCCGCGCGGCTGGCCACCCACCGGCTGGCGGTGTTCGGTGCGTTCCACCCCGGCCCCGAGGATGGCGCGCCGCCCGGCACTGGCACGCTGGTGCTGATCGGCCCGGCGGAACCCGGCTATTGGGCGCATCTGACCGCGCAGCCCGAATGGCAGGATGGCGCCCCCGACCCGGTGGACCGCTGGTCACGCCGGGTGATCGGGCGGCTTGCCTGCGATCTGGGCGGCAAGGCGGTGTTTCCGTTCGGCGGGCCGCCCTATGCCCCGTTTCAGCGCTGGGCCAAGGCCACGGGGCGGGCATGGGAAAGCCCGGTTCGGCTGCTGGTGCACGATGTGGCGGGGCTGATGGTCAGCTATCGGGGCGCGCTGGCGCTGAAGCCGCGGCTCGATCTGAGCACCCCCGGCTCCCGCCCGTGCGACGGATGCGCCGCGCCGTGCCTGACCGCCTGTCCCGCATGGGCGCTGACCGGGGCGGGGTATGACGTTCCGGCCTGCCACGCGTTCCTGGATGCGGGGGGGCAGGATTGCCTTTCCGGCGGCTGCCTTGTGCGGCGGGCCTGTCCCTTGTCGGAAAGCTATGGCAGGGTGGCCGAACACTCGGCCTATCACATGAGGCAGTTCCACCGATGAGCACCCTGCGCCTGATCCTGACCCGCCACGCGAAATCCAGTTGGGACGACCCGACCATGGCCGACCACGACCGCCCGCTCAATGCGCGCGGGCTGCGATCTGCCGGGCTGGTGGGCGAATGGCTCGCTTCGCGCGGGGACGTGCCGGACGAGGTGCTGTGTTCCGACGCGCTGCGCACGCGCCAGACGTGGGAACGGCTGGCCCCGCATCTGGGCGCCAATCCCGAGGTCAAGCTGAAGCCTGCGCTGTATCATGCCGGGCCGGACGTGATGCTGGCGGTGCTGCGCGGGGCCAAGGCGCCGGTGGTGATGATGCTGGGCCACAACCCCGGCATTGCCGAATTCGCCCAGCGCCTGTTGGCGCAACCCCCGGTGGACCCGGAATTCCAGCGCTATCCGACCGGCGCGACTGCGGTGGTGACATTTGAGCAGACAAGCTGGGATCAGGTCGCCTTCGGCACCGGCGCCCTGCTGGATTTTCTGGCACCGCGCAGCCTTGAGGGCTGAGGCCCTGTGACCGGCCTGCCGCGATTTCCGCCCGGCTGATCAAATTCGCTGGACACGCCCGACCCGCACCCACAAAGAGGGCAGGGGAAATGCGTGACATGCAGCAGGGTTGACGACGGGCGGGCCATGACAACTGAGGCGGTCCATACCGGCACGGGGGGCACCTTGTTGCGCCTTTCGCTGCTGGGCGGGTGCGAGGTTGCGGACCCTTCGGGCCGCGCCATCGTGCTGGCATCGCGCAAGGCGCGGGCGGTGCTGGCGGTGCTGGCCCTGTCGGATGGCATGACGCTGGGGCGCGACCGGCTGTGCGGGTTGCTGTGGGCCGAAGCGGCGGAAGAACAGGCGCGGTCGTCGCTGCGCCAGTGTGTCAAGCTGATCCGGCAGGCGCTGGGCCCGGTGCTGGGCATGGCTTTTGTGGCGGACCGGCTGACGCTGGCGCTGGACCGGGCGCGGGTTGATCTGGATGTGACGCGGGTGCTCGACCGGCTGATGACTGGCGATCTGGCCGACCCGGCCCTGCTGCGCCCCGAACTGCACGACAGCCTGTTGCAGGGGTTCGAAGGGCTGGACCCCGGTTTTGACGCATGGCTGGCGGTGTGGCGCGAAACGTTGCGCCGCCGGGTGCAATCGGTGCTGGAAGCCGCGATAGCCCCCGGCCAGCCCGCTGACCGGCAGGAACAGGCGGCGACGGCGCTGATGGCGTTGGACCCGGTGCACGAACCGGCCTTGCGGGTGTTGATGCGGCTGCGCGGCGCGCGGGGCGACCGGCCCGGCGCGATGCGGCTTTTCGAAACGTTCCGCACACGGCTGCAAACCGACTATGACGCCGAGCCGGACCCCGAGACGCTGGCCGCCCATGCCGCGCTGCGCGACGATGCCATGCCCCGCCCTGCCGCGCCGGACACGGCGCCCGCCCCGGTCGCCGCGCCGGGCGGCAGCGTGACGGTGATCGCCGTGGTCGCAGACCCTGCGGGGGATGCCGAGGCTGATGCGGCGTGCCGGTCGTTCGCGCTGTCGCTCGGGGGGATGCTGGCGCGGTTCCGGCACTGGACGGTGGTGTCCGCCCCTGCCGGGCGGTTGCCCGACTTGCCGCCGGGTGGCAATGTCCTGCGGTTGACGCCGGTGCGGGCGGGGGCGGGTTCGGCGCTGTCGGTGCAGTTGGCGGGCGCGGGCCCCGCCGGTGCCACGCTGTGGGCGCGCACGGTGGACATGACCGCCGCGCGCACGATGGCCAGTCAGGAAACCGTGCTGCGGGGCATTTGCGGTGCGCTGGACGTGTATCTGTCGCAGGCGCGTCTGGCGCAGTTGCGGCTGCGCGAACCCCACAGCCTGAACGCGCTGGAAAAGTGGATGCGCGGCCAGCAGCTGATGGATCAGTGGGACCCGCAGGCCGACGAACGCGCCGAGGCGATGTTTCAGGAGGCCATCCACGCCTGGCCCGATCACCCGACGCTGCTGGCCAATCTGGCCGACCTCTACAACTCGCGCCACCTTGTGTATCCGGGGGTTCGCCGCAGGCCGGAGCTGGAGCGCAAGGCGATGCAGTTGTCGCGCCGCGCCGTCGCGCTCGACCCGCTGGACCCGCGTTGCCACGTCACGCTGGGCTGGTCGCTGGCGATGGCGGGCCGGGCAGAGCAGGCGGGCCACAGCTTTTTGCGCGGGCACGATCTGAACCCCGCCGATCCGGCCATCGCGATGTCGGCCGCGCATGGGCTGGGCGTGCTGGACAAGCTGGACGACGCCTTCCGGCTGTGCCGCGCGGCTTTTGCCTGCCACCCGTCGCCGCCATGGACGTTCTGGGGGTTCGAATCCAACCTGCGGTTTCTGGCGGGCGATTACCTGGGCGCGGTGGACAGTGCCGAGCGGTCGGGCGAGGTGAATACCAATATCCTTGGCTGGAAATGCGCTGCACTGGGCATGCTGGGGGACCCGCGGGCCGAAGAGGATGCCGCCGAATTCCTTGCGCGCATCCGCGAAGGCTGGGTGCCGCCGACTGCGCCCACCGATGCGGAGGCGGTGGCGTGGTTCATCGAAATCTTTCCCTTTGCCAAGGCGTCGCAGCGCGACCATCTGCGCGACGGGCTGCGGCGCGCGGGCCTTCCGGCCTGACCCAGGGGGACGGGACCGCCCGACATCCCGCAGGATGCCGGGCGATTGCCCCGGGGCGGGGAGGGGAGCACGCCCATCCCGAAGCGGTGGCCGCGGGGCGCGCCTGCCCTTTGGCCTAATGACTTTTTGAATAAAGGTCTGCCTGAAACGCCTGCGGCCCGCATGGGGATTGGACCGCCAACCGGGGCTGCCTAACGGCAGTAATTGAGCGTGTAATCGCCCACCCGGAACTCGTAGAATTCCTGTTTGTCCAGCGTGCTGGTGCCGCCCACCCATTCGGCATACTGCGGCGGCAGCTGGTAATCCGCGCCGTCCTGCTGGAACCGGCACAGGGCCGCCTTGGCCATGTCGGGGGCAGGATACATGGCGATAAAGGTCTTGGCCGGGCGCGGGGTGAACTGGATGGACCAGTCGTCGGGGATGGCGATGCCGTAATCCTTGAGGATGTCGCGCATGACATCGTCGGGGATGCGCGCCGGGTCCAGTTCGCCCAGCGCCATTTTCAGGATCAGGCGGCCAAAGCCCTGAAAGCTGGCCCAATCGGGCACCTGCATCAGCAGGCCGGGGTCGGCGGTGTCGCAGTCCATCGCGTACTCGTTGGCAAGGATTTCGGCGACCTCGTCCTTGGTCATCGGGCGGGTGTCTGGGGCGGTCACGGCGGGTCCTTTCTGCGGTCGGAATGTCTGGGGGCGGTCAGTTCGGGGCGGCGGTGGCAAATGCCACAAGGTCGGGCATGTTGGCGGGCAGGGCGGGGCTGGCGGGGAACAATTCGCGCCACAGGATATCGGCGGCGGCATCAAGGCTGGCTTCGCCGCCAAATCCGGGGTCGGCCAGCGCCATGGCAAAGGTTTCCGCCAACAGGGCGCCGCCAACCGGGCCAAGCCGCGCGCCGTCGCCAAAATGGCCGGCTTCGGCCAGCACATACCAAAACAGCGGCGTCCGGCGGCTGAGCAGCGCGATATCCGCTGCCGTCGGGCACTGGCCCGCCGTGCAGGCAACCGAGCGCCCTTTGCGCAGGATGTCAGCGATGGTGGCGTCGTCCATCACCTCGTGCGGGCCGATCCAGCCGGCCGCGCGCATTTCCCGTGCGACTGCCTGCGCGGTGGGGAGCCGGGCCATCAGGCCCTTGGCCATCGTGCGGAACGCAAGGCCCAGCCGGAACCGCGCCAGTTCGGGCAGGTCGGCGGGGGGCGCGAACCGGGTGCCCGCATGTGACCGCAGGGCATCGGCCAGGGTCGGCCCCAACCGGCGGGCAAAGTTCATCCGGGGGTTTGGCGCCTGATCGGGGCGGTCAAAGAACAGCGACCAGTCGATCACCCAGCTGTCGTCCACCGGCAGGTCACGGCTGGGCCGCATGCCGAAGAAATCCATCAACCGTTCAATCCCTGCCGCGCCGGATGCGCCGGTTTCGGAATGCACCGCGTTGAAGGCATACCGCGGCTGCACCTGCGCGTGGCCGAACCGCAGGACCGCCATCGCACATTCCACGCTGATCACCGGATGCGGCGGCGTGGCCGGGTCGAACGCGCGGTCCAGTGCAGCGCCGGGCACGAGGCGGGGCAGAAAATCGTGCCGCAGGATGCGCCGGTAGATCGAGGTCAGGATACAGCGCGCGGCTTCGAACGGGCGGGCGAACAGGCGGTGACGGGCCGCGCCAGCCACGGCGCGGGCATGGGCCAGATCGTGCAGGCGGTTGTGCGCCTTCAGGAACAGCACGACCAGTTGGCTTAGGATCAGGTTGTCGGCATTGCGGGTGTCGGCCAGCAGCGGGTCGAACCTGCGGTCGCCTTCGGCGTCGCCGGTGGCGGGTCCGAGCGGGATGCGCGGAATATCTTCGTGCCGGGTCGGCTTGCCCGTGGCGTCGCGCATCCAGCCCAGCCGGAAACGGGCGCGGTGTTCGGTTTCCTCGGTCGGTTCATAGAACGCAGGGCTGCCACCCGGGCCGCCCCCATAAAGCGAGGCAAGGTCAAGCGCGGGCGACTGGATGTTGCCGAACAGGCGGCGCGGCAGGTTGCGGTCGCGGGTGGTGCGGAACCCGGCGGAATTGACCAGATCGTGCACGGCGAACTGGCCCAGATAGGTGTAGCCTGCAGGCAGCGTGCTGTCGGGTGCAACGCGCAGCGCGCCCAGATGCATCTGGGTGGCCAGCCGCGCCAGCGTGGCCAGCAGATCGGCGGGGGCCACGCCAGCGCCGGGCGCGTCCAATGTGTCGTCCGGGCCATAGTCGAATCGGGGTTCATAGCGGTCGAACCCCGGAACGGGTTCGGCGCGGCTGGCATCTGGCCCCGCCGCAAGGCGGAGCCAGTCTTGCAGCACCAGATCGAACCCCTGTCCGTGACGCATGTTCCGCGGGCCCTTCCGATCAGTTTGCGCGCAGCGCGGGTTCGGCCCGGCCCGGCTTGTCCAGCAAGGCAAGCGGGGTCGCCCGCGCCACCAGCGGCGGCAGGTCAGCCGGGGCCGCGCCGGTGGCCCGCTGGCGCAGCGCGCCCCAGTCCAGTGCCGATGCGGGCGTTTCGGGGTCGATTTCCGACCGGCAGATCACCGTCGCCAAGGCAGGGTAGCGCGCCCAGACGTGGCGGACCAGAAGCGCCAGCATGTCGGATTGCCAGCGGGACGGCGCAGCGCCGGGGCGGGCCGGGTCCCCCGCCAGAAGGACGGACAGGGTGGCGTGGTTCAGCCGGGCGCGGCCATCGGCAATGGCCGGGTGGACCAGCCGGGCCGGCAAATGGCGCGCCGCACGGCTTTCGGGCGCGGCGGACCAGATGAACTGGCCGTGCTGCGCCTCGGACGGGGCGGGGATGATCCAGTGCCAACTGGCGCGGCCCGCTTGCATCAGGGCCATCGCGTCGTCGGTGGAGGAGCGTTGCGCGATATGGACCACCAGCGCCTCGACCCGGAATACCGGGTCGCCGACGTGCCGTTGGGTGGACCGTGCCCATACGGCCCCGACGCCCGGATAGGGTTCGACCCGGTCCAGCGGCGCGCGCAGCGGGCGCTGCGCGGTGGGCAGGGGGAAATGGCAGGCACTCACACGGCTCATGAACATCGGCGACCTTTCGCAAACGCTGCGCATCGGCTGGCACACCGATGACCCGGTCTGATTCGCACACCATGCGTGATCGCAGCGTGATTGCGCCCGGCGCGGCGGGCTGGCAGGGTCGGGCAGGTGGCAATAGGGGTTCAAGGGGTGGAGCCAGCAGCGTTCGCGGCAGCGGCAGAGGCTTTGGGCGCCGGGGCGCCCTCGGTGCCGGTGCCGGGGCTGGCCGAGCCGCTGAAGCCCGCGCACGCGCGGCTGGCGCGAATGGCCGGGCTGTGCGACCGGCTGTTCCTGACGCGCCCGCCGCTGGCGCCGGGCGCGATACTCTGCGGGGCCAGCCATGCCCCCGCGCCGGGCCAGCGCGCCCATGCCGCCGGTCTGGGGCCGACCGCTTTGGCCGCGTGGACCCGCGCGATGGGCGAGGTGGCCGAGGCCCGCGCGCTGTGCCCGCTGCCCGATGATCCGCGCCTGACCGACGGCGCCCTGCCCGCACTCGATGCGGCGTTGCGCCCCAGTGGTGCGGTTCCGGCGGCGCTCGGGCTGCGGCTGGGTGGTGGTGCCCCGGTGTCCGGGCTGGGCGCCGGCGCGGACGTTGCCCAAGCCGCGCGCGCCGCGTGGCACGAGGCGGTGGAGCGGCACGCCATCGCGCTGTGGCTTGCCGCAGCGGCGCCTGCCCGCCCGTTTGCCGCGCCCCCGAGCCTGCGCGCGTTCGAGGCGGCGTTGCGGCGGGGCGTGCCGGTGGCG
>JAUXPG010000269.1 GCA_030683915.1 Gemmobacter sp. | reverse complement strand
CGAACGGACGGCCCGTAAGGTTTACCGCACCCGCGACGAAGCCCGAGCCGATGTCTTCGATTACATCGAACGCTTCTACAACCCCCGCAGACGGCATTCGAAACTGGGCTACCTCAGCCCCATGGAGTTCGAGGCCCGCGCTATGCTAGCTTAACCTGATGTCCGCGAAACCGGCAGCAGGCCACAGGCCTTTTCTGGCGTCTTGGTCAGTTCCCGCCAGATCGGTGTGATCCGTCGACGGATCGACCGCTCATCCGGCACGTCGTTGCCATCGGAATGTTCCACGAACCATTCCTGCATTTCCGCAACGAGCTCGCCCTGCGACGCGGGAATGCCGCGCTCATGAATGCGCCGCGCCAGGGCCTGCAACATGCCCTCCCAATCGTAAGGCGACACCGAGCCCGTGCCGCCGCTCACGCGCCAAAAGAGTTCGTTCTTTTCCTCGAAGCGGTGAGCATGCTGGCCAGGGATCAGCAGGTCCGCCACTGAGACCTCGACGCCCGCGATGGGATCAGTGATCAACTGCCAGTCTGCTTCGCCTTTCGTGCGTACGCGGCGCAACCATGTAGTCTGCGGTCCGGTTCCGCAGCGGCGAAACATCGGTAGGATGTCGAAGGCGGAAATGATGACCTCGCCGGCCACGACCTTCTCGCCACCCATGGCAGGTGGGATCCCGGTCAGGATGTCGAAATGCCCAGCCGCAGACCAGCCGGCGACATCGGCGATGGTATAGCCCCACCGCGCAGCAACTTCATGGACGGTGTAGAATTCGCGTTTTGGCAGCTTCATGCTTGCTCCTTTTCTGATGCATTTGCCGCCCGCGCAAACGACCGGCACCGGGTTCTCTGGAGTGCAAGCGGCCCTCAGCATTCCCCGAAGCCGATTCTGACTCGCTTGCAAAGCGATCCGGCACTAGCGTGGGCGTAAGAACGCTACGTGGAGCCGCCGATGGCCTTCCGAAAAGCACAGGAGCTGATCCGGCTGGCCGAGATGGCCGGCTCGCGATACCGCGGCGTATGCTTGAACGATGTCAGTGATGCCTTCGGGGTCAATCAGCGGACTGCCCAGCGCATGATGCGCGAGTTCGAGGAGGCGTTCCCGTCCTACATCTGCTCAACCGACCGCGATCGGCGGCGGTGGTGGAAGCTAAGCGATACCACCTTGATGCACATGCAAGGTGTTCGCGCGAGCGAGCTTTCGGCCCTCGATATGGCCATCAAACGCGCTCAGCACGAAGGCGCCGTCATGGACGTGCGTGGGCTAGTTTCTCTGCGCGATCGCTTGTTGGCCAGCATGCCGTCCATCCAAGCACGCAGAACGGAGACCGACGCTGCCGCGATCTTGGAGGCGCAAGGATTGGCATGCCGGCCCGGGCCGAAGGCAACGCTTGCGCCCAACATCCTCGAGGCGATCGCGGAGGACATCAAGGCGCCGTTCTCGATGGACATAGTCTATCAGGCTGCTCGAGATCCCGAACCGCGCGTCCGGAAGGTTGAGCCCTACGGGCTTCTACTCGGGACGCGACAGTATCTGATTGCCAGGGACATCGAGAATGGCCGTGTTTACCGGCGATACCGCATGGATCGGATCACGAGCGCCAAGATCACAGGCCAATCCTTCGCGAGGGATCCCGATTTCGACCTCGACGCCTTCGCTGTCCAGGCCTTCGGTTCATACCACGCCGACGACGAGTACGGGCGCGTCGTATGGCGGTTTGCGCCCAGCGCCGCCGCTGTCGTGCGGGAGTTAGAATTCCATCCGACGCAGCAGGTTAATGAAGAGCCGGATGGTGGCCTGCGCGTCGAGTTCACAGCGTCAGGTTGGATCGAGATGGTTTGGCATCTCTACCAATGGGGGGATCAGGTCGAAGTCGTCGAGCTCGAGGCCCTGCGGGCGATGGTGGAAGGGTTTCAGCGGGGAGATCTGGGGGTGCTACCATGATTTCTAAAAGAACAGGGAGCCATCTGATTTCGTTTTGGCTTTGCAGCGCTAAGGTCATACTAAAATGGGCTTTCGATAAACGCACGGATTTGCGACGCGCTCGTATGGTATGCCTCCCAGATTATCATCCGCACCAAATGCTGTTGGAGATGCAACACTCTATGAATCTGTGGTTAATGGCAGGATTTTCCGGCATTACGAAAAGAGATAAGTCAGATTATTTCTCTGTTATCGTATCGATATTCTGGATCGATCAGACAGAACATATCTCCTCCTCGGTGATCGAATGAGCTGCCAAGCGTCCAACTTTTTGCTCTACCAGCAACTAAAACGACCCGAAGCTCCGCCATTCCTTGGTTTGCTGTCCTTGAGTGAAGAATCACGAGAGGATGCACTCTCGCGCGTGCGAACTTTTCTGCAAGGTAGCACACAGGCCATTCCGGGCCTTTTCCGGGCGCATGGATACTTAGCAGGGTGGGCGGTCACCCATGCACTGAACGACAGTTACGGCGGCAATGACCTGCGCATCTACGCGCATCTGGAAGATGTGCTGGGCGTACCGATCCGAACGCCGGCGGTAAGAGAAGACCTGCATCGAAGCTTTCTGGCGCTTTGCGACAGGCTGGGCCTGCCCAGCCGGGGTCTGAATCGGATGGTAGACCTTTATCTTCTGCATGCCGGGGTGCCGCGGGCGCATATCCAGCAGCTGATCGAGGCGTTCCAGCGCCAGCATGATCTGTTCGGCGCGCCGCCAGAGGACTCATCGACCCTGCTGAACCGGTGGGAAGATGATGCGCTGGAATTTCTGCACCCCACGGTCATCACACCGCGGCGGGCGATTCTTTGGGATGAAACCGCGTGGCACGCCCGGCTTTATGCGCGGGTTGCCGCGAACCCGACCGGGTTTCAAGCCAAAAGCCCGTTCGAAAGCTTCTTTGCCGAGTGCTTTGCAAAGGCTGGTGCCGAGCGTGCGCGTGGTGGCGTGGCTGCTGCCCTTCCGCCCCGCCCGCGGCTGGTCTGGGGCGCCGACGGGCTGGCCTTGCGGCTTCCGCGGGCCAATGGTCGGATCGCCGTGCAGATGGATGATGCGGACCGCCCCCTGCGCCTGAAAGGGGGCGAGGATTGGGCATTGGAGCAACCTTGGCCCAGACGGATGTCGGGGCAGATAGACGGGATGCCCTTTGCGGTGGACTTTCTGGCCGATGACAGCCGCTTTGCCGTATTCGACCTGACGGCTGGCCAGTTCCTTTGTGAAAGCGCGGGGCATGGGTCCCGCGACCTCATGCTGGATACCTCTGAGGCGCTGGTTGCCGCGCGCCGCCCCTTTATGCTGGATGATCTTGATGCCTTGCCGCTGGGCGACGGCTGTTTCCTGCAGCGGGTGGTGCTGGACCACAGGCCAAGGATGCTGCGGATCGGCGGGCAGGTTATTGCCTTGGCGACACGACCACGGCGCCGTCTGGGGCTCATCGGGGCAGAAATCGCCAATGGGCCACTGGGGCGTCTGTTCGGCCCGGAGGCGGTGCTCCGGGTGGAAACCGGCTTGTCCGTGACCGAAACGCGCCGTCTGCGGCTGAGTATCGGCGGTGTGGACAGGGTGATCGACGTGGCCGTGACCGAGGGGATCGGCGAATGCCGGTTGGCCGATTGCCTGCCCGCTGGCCTGCCGTCGGGGCCGGCGCGGCTGCGCCTGGAGCTTCTGGCACCGGATCGGGAAGCGCGATCGGCGGGGATCACACTTGGCACTTTTGTCTGGAACGAGTTCGAGGTTGCGCGCGGGTTGGACGTGATTTGCGCGTCGGTACCTTCGAACTTTCTTCCATCGCATTCCCAGCATGTTAGTGCCTTTGACCGCGGCTTGCAGCTGGACCCCAAGGGGGGGTACGCCCATGCTATGGCCGCCTTTGGGATCGAGGGTGAGGTGGTCTCGTTCCGCCTTGCATGGCCCGATGTCAGTTTGGTGCGCCTGCGGTCGGATGGTGTGCTCAGCCCGGTGCCTTTGGGTGCCCGGATCGGTGTAGGGGCGGACGACAGGTTTGGTCATGTGTCGATCCGCTGCCCAGATCGCGGAGCGTTCCTGCGGGTGGGGGCGCGGCATGAAGCCCAGCCCTTTGCGCTGGGAATGACGCGTAACATCGCAATCTCGGAGCTTGTAGGGCAAACCGGTGCAGTTGTGCTTCGGCGTTCTAACGGCGCCGAAGTGGTGCTGTTTGAAATCGTGGATGCTCTGCAGCCTACGCGGTTTGACCTGCGCCCCATGCGGGTGGGGGTGCAGGCGACATTTGCCATCGGCACGGCCATCGACGCTGTCGCGGTCGAGGTCGAGGACGAGATGGGCAACCGGAGCTTTCACGAGATCGCGCTTGGACGTAGGCCCGTGCGGCAGGCCGCGCCCGATTGGCTGGGCGCCGCGTTTTCGGGCAACGACGCCCGCGAGGTGGCGCTGACCATCGCGCAGCGGCCGGCCGATCAGGGACTGATGATCGGGCGCGTTTTCGTGCGGCCGGACAGCGCGAACGCGGAACAGGGTTGGCGCCCGTTGAGGAATGGCCGGGGCGATACCTATGCATTGCCGCTGGTGGCCCCACACAGCCTGTCTGATGCGCCGGTCGATTTCATCCAGACCCGGTTCGAGACGCTGTGCCGCTGGCTTTCGGATTGCTATGCGATGGATTGCTGGCTGGACCACGGGCTGGAGCGCAGCCTGTTGCCGCGCTGGCGCAGTCTGGGCGGCGTGATAGCAGGTCTGCCTCTTGCGGGCGGGCTACTGATGCGGGCAGCGCTGGTGCCTGTGCCGGGGGAAACCTCGCCCAGCTGGGTGCCGATGGTGCACCCGGTGGAGATTGATCCGGGCCTTTACTCCGCCCCGACTGCGGCCTTCGATGCCCTTGCCGATCAGGCCGACCATGGTCTGCGGGTAGGAGCGCGGATGGGTGCCCTATCGCGCGAACGTTTGCGCGAGGGGCTTTTGCACGGGCAGGCGCTGATTGCCTTTGCCAATGTCGCGCAAGTCGAGCGGAACCCCGACACGGTGCTTGCGGGCTTTCGGCCCGAACGCTTTTTCAAGCTGTTTCCCCATTTGGATACTGATCCCGGGGCAGGGTGGTTCTGGCATGGAACACCGATCCTTGGCCCAGCCCATCTGCGGGCGGCGCAGTTGCGGATGCTGGAGCGGTTCGAGGCGGCCAATGTGCTGTTTGATCCGCAGAGCGAGGGCGGCGGCAACAGCCGGCGCGGCGAAGCCCTGTCGACACTTGCGGCCCACGTTCTTGCGCAATGCTCTTCCGAACGGCGCCCGCCCATGCCCAAGCGCCGACCAGAGGATGACCGCCCCCCCGCGGTTGATTTGGCGGTTGCGGCCACGCTATCCGAGTTTGCCCGTGCCAGCCGGACCGGTTCAGCCGGCCAATTTATCGAAGCGCTGGCCGCAAGCCTGAATTGGCGTGCGCCCGATGTGCTGGCCTCGATCGGGTTTCTGCTGCGGCTGGCGCCCGAATTGTTCTTCTATTTCCTTCTTGTCTGGCAGTTGGCCAAGGTGCGCCCATGACCCACGAACTTGACCCGCTTCTGTTCAAGACCCGGCTGCGTGAGACGCTGGCCCGCTATACCTCGACGGCGGCGGGGGTTGCGGCGGCCCGTGCGCCGCTTCTGTCGCAGCGGGTGGCAGCAACGATTGCGGCGGCCGATCTGGTGAAGGGCCCCTTTGTGGAAAGCCTGCCGGATTTCGAAAAGGGCGCATCCATCCGCCAGATGGTGTTGATTTTCACCCAGAACTGAGCCGGTTAGGCGCATAATTTTCACTGAGAACTGAGCCATGTGAACCTTTCCCCGAAGCTGTGAGCGGCGGGGGCAACGGAGTGATCCACATGGGACTATTGAACATCATCCGCCGGA
>JAUXPG010000181.1 GCA_030683915.1 Gemmobacter sp. | reverse complement strand
GCCGGGCGATCTGGTCGGCCATGCGGGCGGCCAGCGCCTCGGGGTCGCCTGCGGGCGCGCGGAAGGTGGCTGCGACGATCACCGCGCCGTCGGGCAGGTCCGATTGCCGGTATCGCAGCGACAGCGCGGCCGCAGGCAATGTTTCCACCGCGCCGCCCCGCGTCACGATGCGCACGCTTTCCAGAACATCAGCCACATACGACCCATAGCACCCGGCATTCATCCGCACCGCCCCGCCGATGGTGCCCGGAATGGTGCGCAGGAACGCAAGGTCGCGCCCGGCCGCTGCCGCCACCTGCGCCACCCGCGCGTCCAGCGCCGCCGCACCTGCGGTCACGCGGTCAGCATCAACGGTGACATCGGCAAAGGCCCGCCCCAGACGCACCACCACCGCCCGAAGGCCGCCATCGCGTACGATCAGGTTCGACCCGACGCCCATGGGAAACACAGGGATGGCAGGGTCAAGATCCCGGAGGAAGTCACACAGATCGGCCTCGTCCGCGGGAAGGAACACCGCATCTGCAGGCCCGCCGACCCGCAACCACGTAAGGTCGGACAGCGGGCGGCCAAGGGTCAAGGACCCGCGCGGAGAGGGATATTGCGTCATGTGGCGTTCCTAGCCGCGCGGGAGGCGCCGGGCAAGGGCTGCGCTTTGCCAGCCGCCCAATGGAGCCGCAAGATCGGCGGCTATTGCACCAGATCGGCACGGCCCGGCAATCACGGGTTCCGTCGGGCGCTGCGCCATTCCAGCGGGCTTCGGAAACGCACTGTTTACGCCAAGCATAGCCCATCAGATTGACAGGCGCGGGTGCAATTTGCGCATTGTTCAGGGCGCGCGGCAGGCCGCGCATGTGAAAAGATTCGAGTCGCTTCCGGTAACCTGATCGCCTGCAGATACGGCAAAATTGCGGCGCATATACGCAATCGGGGGAATGACCATGAGCGCGCAGAAGATTTTCACCTATCAGCAGGCCGGCCTGTCCTACACCGTAACGATTTACCAAAAGGACGGCCAGTTCTTTGCTGACATCACGGTGACCGAAGGTGCGATGGACGTGAATGCCGTCTATTTTGGCGATGACACCATGTCCGGCCCGAGCGCCAGCCTGAAGGGCCCGCTCAACATGAATGGCGGTGGGTCGGTCTATGAAGGTGAGCAGGTCCAGTGGGACGGTGCCCTCAAACTCAGCGATCCCGGCCTTGGAAAAGTCGGAACCGCCAAGGACACCTACTTGACGCAAGGCGAAACGTATACCGTTGCGCTTCCGATCGGCAGCCTTGACGAGATCGACTTTTTCGGTGTCCGCGCCACATCCACGACCACGCCGGAAGGGTCGATCAAGGGCGTGTCTGGCGACCCGGAAACGGTCGAGGACGACCCGCTGCACGACAAGGTGTTCTTTGACTACGGCACGGACGAAGACGGGGCACCGCTCGGTGGCGTCTTTATCCTCGCGCAAGCGCCAGACAACAACCCCTACAACGTGCCATCGCTTCCCGAGGGCACCGAGCCGACCTTCCAAAATTACGTCAAGCATTTCGAGAGTTTGGAGGGCGACATCGCAAGCGTGAAGTCCGTTGTCTTCTACGAGACCGACCGGGACGGCAATCCGCAGGAAACCTTCAGGATCGACGCTCCCGACGGCGGGTTTGCGAGCGGCGATGCGCTGATTGATGCCTACAATGCCGCGATTGAGGCGATGGCCGCGCCGGACGCGGGCGAGAACCTGATGGCGTCGCTCTCAACCGGCCTTCTGTCCGACGATGCGCCCTATGTCGACGACAGCGAAGACATGGAACCGGCCATGGTCGGATGAGGGCGATGGGTCGGGCTGCGAGAGGGGGAGAGATTGGAGGCCCCGCTTTCGGCAGGCCGGCACAGCCCGCCTGTTTTGGGCGCCGTGCCGGTCGCCCCGATGCGTTTTGCCCAAGGATGTGCCGACCCGCCCGGTCACACGCCGAACTTCACCCCGCGCTTTGCCAGTCGCCGGGAATTTGCCATCGTCTTGCGCCGCACGGGCTCCATCGCCGCAAGGACAATCCCCGCAGGTGTGGAGCCCCCTGACAGCGCCGTCGTCGCCGCAAGGGCCGACGCTTGGGCGGCGGCAATTTTCTCGGTCCGCATGACATTGTTTTCGGCTTTGGTGACATTCCAGAACCCGGCGATGCCGGCGAGACGCATACCGATGACCATCTGTGCTTCGACAGCCATGAAGCAGCTTTCGGTCCAGAGTTTCATGAATTCGGCTGCATGATTGGGGTTTCGCACGGGCGCGCTCCTGCGGTTGCTGACCCCGGTCAACCCGCCGGGGGGGCAAATGATCCCGCGGGACTTCGCACAAGGCGGCGGAAGGCGATGGGACTGGACAGGATTTCGGTGCGACCTGGTTGATCGGTGCCGGTCGTCTGCGCGCCATCCCGCGCGCGCCCCTTCACGACGTGGCTAGCGGTTGCTCGCCCAAAACTGCGCCGCATTCTGCGACAGTTCGGATCCAGGGTGTCGTCCAGACAAGCAGACAATACCCGGCTTGCCCCGGCCTGCGGCTTCGTGTCTGGTGAGCCGAACACAGTTCAGGACCCGACCGATGACCCCCAGATATGCGCAGCGCATGGCGAACGTGCAGCCTTCGGCCATCGGAGAGCTTCTGGCTTTGGGCGCCGATCCCTCGATCATTTCCTTTGGCGGCGGCTATCCTGATGCGACGTTGTTTCCGGCTGATCAACTGGACGCCGTCTTTCACGAGATCATCACCGCACCGGGCGGGGCGGCGATGCAATATGCGCCCTCGAACGGGCTTGCGCGCCTGCGCGATCAGGTGGCGGGGTTGATGCGGGCGGACGGGATGGACTGCACCGCCGATGACGTGCTGATCCTGCAGGGGTCGCAGCAGGGTCTGGATTTCGCGGCACGGATGCTGATCGATCCGGGCGATGTGATCGTGACCGAAGACCCGACCTTTCTTGGCGCGCTGATCGCATTCGCCCCCAGCCAGCCGGAATACGCCGTCATCCCCGTCGATGCCGAAGGCATGCAGACCGACAGGCTGGAGGCCGTCCTTGCCGCGCACCCCCGGGCCAAAATGGTCTATACGGTCCCGGATTTTCAGAACCCGACCGGCGTGACCCTGTCGTTGGAGCGGCGCAAGGCGCTGATTGCTCTGGCCAATCGCCATGACCTGATCGTGGTCGAGGATACACCCTATCGCCACATCCGCTTTGCGGGCCACAACTTGCCTACGCTCAAATCGCTCGACACCGAAGGGCGGGTTATCCATCTGGGCAGCTTTTCAAAGATTCTGGTGCCCGGAATGCGGATCGGCTGGGCGGTGGCCAACCCGGATCTTCTGGCCCGGATGGGGCAGTTGAAAGTGGCGGCAGACACACAGACGTCGACCCTGAACATGGCGGCGGCCAGCCTGTTTCTGGACCGCTATGATCTGAACGCGCACATAACGGTCCTTCGCACTGCCTATGCGGCCAAGAAAGAAGCCATGCTGGACGCGATCCGCCAGCATTTCCCGCAAGACATCGTTGCGACCGACCCGGAGGGCGGGCTTTTTACATGGCTCACCTTCCCCGACGGGTTCGATGCGACCGAGTTCATGCGCGACGTGGCGCTGCCAAAGGCGCGGGTCGCTTATGTGCCCGGCGCGACGTTCTTTCCGCTCACGCCGCGCGCCAACCATGCAAGGCTGAACTTCTCGTCGCCCGCGCCGGATGCAATCCAGACTGGTATTGCTGCGCTCGGGCGCGCTTTGCACGCCACCCTTTGAAACGAAGGCCGCCATGCCCGTCACACTTCACACACCCGCCACCGAGTTGATGCCCGCGGACATCGCGCGTTGGAGCGCGATCCCCGTGGCGGTCGCCGTGGATCTGGTCCGCGAGGCGGGGCAGATCGACCCGGCCTTGCGGCCCCTTCGCCCGGCGGGGCAGCAACCGCGGCTTTTTGGGCTGGCGGTCACGGTGCGCTGCGAAGCCCCGGATTTCGGTGCGGTTCTGCATGCGCTCGACGTGATCGAACGCGGTCAGGTGTTGGTGATCGACGCAGGCGGCTACCGCGATGCAGCGATGATTGGCGACATCCTTTCGGGTCATCTGCGCGCCAAGGGGGTTGCCGGGTTGATATGCGACGGGGCCGTGCGCGATGCGGGCACCTTGGGCAGCTGGACGGATTTTCCGGTCTTCAGCCGCTGGATCAACCCGCGCGGGCCGACCGGCGCCGACAAGGGGGCCATCAACCTGTCCGTCACGATCGGCGGGGTCGCTGTGGCGCCCGGCGACCTGATGATCGGTGATGACGATGGCCTTGTGGTGCTGTCACCACACAACGCCCGCGCGCTGATCGACGAGGCCGAGGCCAAACTGGCCCGCGAGGCGGTCTGGATCGACGGGCTTGCCGCCGGAAAACCGGCGGCCGAGGTCTTTGGACTGCGCGCTGCGATACGACGCTGAAGCGACCGCTTGCGCGGGGAAGGAACATTTGTGCCTTGGCCCGGTTGCCGATCTGATCTTGCCATCTGCGGCGATCAGATCCGGTCGGAGCGTGCCCTAGAAGGTTCGCCGGGCCAAAACCTTTTCCTGCGTCAACGGCTGCCCGATCCCCCACTGCGCAGCTTTTGACCTGCCAGATGGGATCTACCCGATGAAGGATGAACGAGAGCAGAACCCCGACACGCCGTTTTACGAAAAGCCCGCCGGGGGCTGGGGTTCGGTCGGCAGTTTGCTGCGCCATCTGCCGAAGGGGCCAGCCGCCCTTTCGGTGCTTGATACCCTGCGCCACCAGAACAAGCCGGGCGGGCATATGTGCACCTCGTGCTCGTGGGCCAAACCCGCCAAGCCGCATCTGTTCGAATTTTGCGAGAACGGCGCCAAGGCGACGATCTGGGACCATACACCCGACCGCTGCGGCCCCGATTTCTTTGCCCGCCACACCGTCTCGGCGTTGCGGGGCTGGCGCGACCACGATCTTGAGGCAGCGGGCCGCCTGACGCATCCGTTGCGCTATGACGCGGCCAGCGACCGCTATGTGCAGGTCAGTTGGGACACCGCCTTTGCGGCCATCGGGAAAAAGCTGCGCGGTCTGGAACCGAAATCCACGGTCTTTTACACCTCGGGCCGGGCGAGCCTTGAGACCTCTTACCTCTGGGCGCTGTTCGCTCGGGTCTACGGCCACAACAACCTCCCCGACAGTTCCAACATGTGCCACGAAACCACGAGCGTCGCGCTGAAGGCCGCCATCGGCTCGTCTGTCGGAACCTGCGTCCTTGAAGATTTTGAAAGCTGCGATCTGATCCTGTTCTTTGGCCAGAACACCGGGTCGAACAGCCCGCGCTTCCTGCACCCGTTGCAACAGGCCCGCAAACGAGGGTGCAAGGTCATCACCTTCAACCCGGTGCGCGAACGCGGCTTGATCGAATTCGTCAACCCGCAGAACCCCGCCGAAATGCTGACGCGTTCTGCGACACCGATCTCGGACCTTTACCTGCAGGTCAAGCCCGGCGGCGACATCGCGGCCATCGCCGGGGTGATCCGCCATCTGATCGCGCGTCAGGACGCAGACAAATCGCTGTTCGACAGCGCCTTTCTGGCCGAGCACACCACCGGCCTGTCAGACCTGAAGGCGTGGGTTGCGGCGCTGGAGTGGGACGAGATTGAATCGCTGTCGGGGCTATCCCGTGATGATCTGGGCAAGGTGGCAGACTACTATGCGCGCGCGGAACGGGTGATCGGCGTCTATGGCATGGGCCTGACCCAGCATGTCCATGGAGCGGACAGCATCTGGATGCTCGTCAACCTTTTGATGCTGCGCGGCAACCTTGGTCGCCCCGGCACCGGCATCTGCCCGGTGCGCGGCCATTCCAATGTTCAGGGTCAACGAACCGTCGGCATCTCGGAAAAGCCGGAACTGGTGCCGCTGGACCGTCTGGCGCAACAGTTCGGCTTCGAGCCGCCGCGCGACACGGGGATGACCACGGTCGAAGTGGTGCAAGGCGTGCTTGACGGGACGGTGAAGGCGTTTCTGGGCCTTGGCGGCAACTTTGCCCGCGCAATACCGGATCAGGGCTGCGTCGATCCGGCATGGTCGCGGTTGGAGCTGAACGTGCAGATGGCGACACGGCTGAACCGCACGCATACGCTGGTCGGCGATGGGGCGTGGCTGCTGCCCTGCCTTGTGCGCGGCGAGGTCGACATGCAGGCCAGCGGCGCGCAGGCGGTCACGATGGAAGACAGCCTGAGCCACATCCACGGCTCGATTGGCCGGCGCAAGCCTGCAGCAGACACGCTGCTGTCGGAACCTGCGATCGTCGTCGGGCTGGCCAAGGCGACGCTGGACGAGCACCCTGACCTGCGATGGGATGAATGGTTGGCCGATTATGGCCGCATCCGCGATCTGATCGCCGGAACCTACCCGGACAAGTTCCGCGATTTCAACGCCCGCATGTTCCAGCCGGGCGGGTTCTACAAGGGCAACCCGGTGCGGCAGCGGGAATGGAAGACCGAAAGCGGCAAGGCGGAGTTCAGAACGCCAGCCAGCTCGAGTGCGCTTGGCGCGGTGCCGGGGCGCGGCGTCTATACGCTGATCACGCTGCGGTCGAACGACCAGTTCAACACCACGGTCTACGGCTACCGCGACCGGCTGCGCGGTCTGGACACGGATCGGATGGTGGTTCTGATGTCGCCGGCCGAGATTGGGGCGGCGGGTCTGCAGGACGGTCAGCGCGTCACGCTTGAAAGCGCGCATGATGATGGCGTTGCCCGGCGCCTTTCCGGGCTGCGGCTGGTGGCCTACGACCTTCCTGCGGGCTGCGTTGCGGCCTATTACCCCGAGGCGAACGTGCTGGTGCCGCTGGATCTGCACGACCTTGCTTCAAAGACGCCCGCCTACAAGGGCGCGCCGGTGCGTGTGGTGGCCGAAACCAAAGGTGACGATCCGGGGGCGGGCAGCTAGGCGGATTGGTCATCTTCGCGGGTCATTCCCCGGCAGGCCGATGGCGCATGGGCGCGTCCGATCCATGGACGCCTGCGGTGGGCGCCCCGGCCTCAATCACCGACCTCACCGCCTCGGCCACGATCCCCGGCCGTGCGTGGTGGAGGGCATGTCCGACACCCGGCAGCACGCGGCAATCAAGGTTCGCCACATGCCGTCTCAACCACGGGAGATGCCAGTCGGGATCGCTTGTCTGATCCTCGGCACCGAAGACGGTGACCACGGGCAGCGAGAGCCGGGTTCCCGCAAAGCTCCGCCGCATCCCGGCGTTGAACTGGCGCAACTCGGCAGCCGTGGTCAGCACGGCCTGCGGCTGGGCGGCATGCGAAACCGGAAAATCCAGCAGCGTTGCCGGCACCTTGTTCGGCGCGTTCATCGCCTGCAGAATCCGGGTCCGGAACATCGGCAGCGCGAGTGGCAGGATCAGATGCCGGATGAGCGGTCCGATCCCCGGCATGACGGCGGCCCGCAGGCCCAGCATCCAGCGATGCGGCGTGGGGCGGCAAAAGGGCGAAAGCAGAACAAGCCCCTCGACCCGATCCCGGTGGCGGGCGGCAAGGCACAACGCCGACGCGCAGCCAAGCGAATGGGCGGCCACGACCATGCGGCCAATCCCGAGGGCCGAAGCAAAGGCCGCCGCCCAGTCTGCGCCCCCCGTGGGGCCATAGCGATCAGGCGGAAGGGCGGCGCTGAAACCATAGCCGGGCCGGTCGGGTGCGATCCATGAAATCCCGCGCTCAGGGGCGACGCTGCGCCAGATTTCCTCGCCCAGACTGCCGTTCCCATGCAGCAAAAGGACGGGGTGGCCGGTGCCGACCCGGTGGTAATGCACCAGCCGCCCCCAGACCTCGACCATCTGGCCGATCAGGGGTTGCGATTCCGGCGCTTGATCGTGGGCGCCTGTCATATCCGGTCACCGCCCTTTCTGCCGCGTGGTGGGCCAACCGTTGCCAGCAGGCAACCGGGTGCGCGGCCAACGTCCCACACCCGGTTGACGTGTCCCCGTGGTGGCCCGGCCAAGCCGAACAGCCACGGGGCGCGCTTTCAATTGCCGGGCGTCAGTTTGTGAACCGCGCCTTCATCGACTACGGCATAGAGGCTTTCGTCCGGCCCCAGCACCAAGGACCGAAAGCGCGCCGATTCCATCGGCAGCGTCATTTCCGTCACGTCGATCACCGCGGTGCCGTCTTCGTCCAGCTCGATCACGTCGATCCGCTGCCCCAGACGGGTGCCGCCAAACCCGATGCCCATGAGCCCGACCACCAGACGCCCGTTCCAATCCCCCCACCGCTCGCCTTTCAGGAACTCGGCGGACGATGACCCCTGGGACCAGCCGTTGTTATCCCAGATCGGCTGCATGGCATCGGGATAGGTTTTCAGATCGGTCATCGGCATGAAGGACGCGCGCTCGAACCGCTGCATGCCCTCGTGTTCGTTCGGGCTATAGCCGCAGTAATCATCGGTACAGTCCGAACGCCCGGCCATGTTCGGGCGCGGGTCCCAACCGCCGTTCCCGCCATTTTCCAGCACGGTGATTTCATCGGAATGCCACGGGCCATGTTCGGCGATGATCGGCGTGTTCGTGTCGGGATGAAAGGTGATGCCCTGAATGTTGCGGTGCCCGTAGGTATAGATGCGGGGGTCAAACCCGTCGGGCGGGGCATTGCCCGACGCCGCATTTCCGTCAGCATCGATGCGCAGCACCTTGCCCCCCAACTTTGTCGGGCTCTGCGGCAGCTCGCTGTTGTGGTTGTCGCCGGTCGTGACGTAAAGGAACCCGTCGCCCGGACTGAAGCGGATCCGCCCGCCATTGTGCGCGCCGGGGCCGCCAAAGGGGTGTTCGGTTGGGGAGACCTTGTAGGGGATGTCGTCCACGATATCCGTGCGGTCCGCGACGCTTGCAAAGTCTTCGGCAACCGTGAACCGCAAGACCCGGTTGGTCGGCGGATCGGACATCCGCGAGGCCGAATAAACGTAAACCCTTCGGTTTTCGCTGAAGGCCGGATCGACGGCGACGCCGTTCATGCCCCCCTGCCCTTCACAGAACAGATCGTCTTCAACGGTCGCATAGTCCGCTTGGCCGCCTGCGCCCGTGGCGCCCGCAGAGGTTTCGGCTTCGACCGGGCTCATTCCCACCAGCCGGTTCACCTCGCCCGACGGCAACCGGACCGACAGGCCCTTGCACTTTTCGGTCAGGAACATTGTCCCGTCTTCGAGAAAGGCAATGTCCCAAGGATTTTCGAGATCATCCAGCACGATGCTGTGCTGCAGGTTCGTGGTGTTCGCGCCGTTCTGCGCCAGTGCCGACGTTCCCACCGCCCCGGCCAGCGTGGCCAGCGCAAGGATCGAAATTCCCGACCGACCTGGTAATCTTTCCAGCATATCTTCCTCCAATCGGGGGAAATGACGTGGTCCGGCCCGCCCCCCAACCAAGCCGGACGTCGTTGCCCCCGGACGGGGTGCACGGCCTACTGAAAGGTAACGGCGATATAGTCCGAAACGTTGGCGATATCCTCGGGCGACAGCTTTTGCGCGACGGGGATCATCAACCTGGAATTGGGGCCGACCGTTTCACCCGCGTGATAGGTTTCCAGCCGATCAGAAAGGTAATCCGCGTCCCGCCCAGCAAGGCGCGGAAAACTGGCGACGCCTTGCGCCCTCGGTCCGTGGCAACTGCGGCAGGTGGATCTGAACAGCTTTTCGCCCGCTGCGATATCGGCGCCCGGAACCGCCTGCGCGGCGGACGCCTGCTGGCTTTCGCTGGCCCCTTCCAGTGCCGCCCGGTCAACGGGTACTGCGATGATCTGCCCGCGGATTTCGCCATTCGGATGATCCGCAGTGTGGATGTTGAGGTAATAGCGACCGGCAACAAGATCCGCGATCTGGTCCTCGGTCAGACGGGCCGATCCTTCCAGAAACGCATCTGCAACGGTGCCTTCGGTTGTGCCCCCGCTGGCTCCTGCCGCGGCCTGGGTGTCGGCCGTCGCGCCATAGGCGCCGGAGCCGAGGTCAATGACAGGGGGCGCCGTTTCTTCTTCGGTGGCCGGACCGTGGAAATGGGCTGCAACCGGGTCCCCCGACAGGCCGGAGAAGGTGATCGTCCATGTCACATTCAAGGTGTCCGGCTCGACCGTGATCTCTGCCAATCCCGTCGCGGTGGTGGCGACAGGCGGCCTTTGGGCGTCGCCAGACAGTATGGCCTCGAATCTGACCGCCTCGGCAACGGCGGGCAAAGCCAACGCCTGCACGAAAGTGACGACGATTGCGGCTGCGCGTGTCGGCGTGAACAGTTGCATGAAGTTCTCCCTTGTTGGCCCAGCAAACCCCCAGGCAGGGCGGTTTGTTCCGAACAGGAGTTGGGGGGAGAAGCCCAGCGGAGCAAAAATTCTGCGGTCCCTTGTCGATGGTCTGCTGCCGATCCCTCCGCCGGTTCCGGGGGAAAGCTGCAACCCGGTTGGCCGCCCTGGACTTGGAGCCGGACCCGCCGATCTGTGAGAACCAGCTTTCTTTGAAGGGTTGGTTGCCGCCCCCCTCACGGCATCGCAAAGACGAGGGGGGAGTTCCGCAAGAACTGGCGCGCGGGCAGTCCCGGGCTTTCATGGCGGAAAGGTGAGATGCGCGTGCCCCCACCAGGACTTGAACCCGGGACCCCTTGATTACAAATCAAGTGCTCTACCAGCTGAGCTATAAGGGCTACGCTAGGGCGAAATAGCAGTTCACGGTGGGCAGCGCAAGGCGATGCGACGCTGGCTCCACCACCGAACAGCCCCATGATTGCCGGGCCCGGCCCCCGCAGAAGTTGTCATCCGACGCGGCTGACAAGTTCCATAGTTCCCCGTGAACAAACCATTCGGGCTGCTGCGACCGCCTGATACTGGCGACCTGTGTGGCCGTCTGGGTTCCGAAGGGCGGCGACAATCCGGGCATAGGCCTGAGTTGGGCCAGTATCTTGCCGAGGCAGGATGCGGGCCCTGTCATTGCCATGGCCGCGATTTCCGTGGAGGACTCTCTGCGGCAAACAGGTGGCGACCAAGGCTTCAACATGAGTGCCGAACTTCCGCGCCCGCTATTTCGAGGGGCCGACCTTCCCAGCCTCGTCCAACCGCTTTTCGATGGCCGCAAGCTTTGCCAGCACCTCGTCGCGGTACGCATCCGTCGCAGCGTTGCCTTCTTCGGAATGGGCGTCCTGCATCGAATTCACGATCAGGCCCACCAGCAAGTTGACCACCGCAAAGGTCGTCATCATGATGAAGGGGATGAAGAATGCCCAGGCCAGGGGGTAAACCTCCATCACCGGGCGCACGATACCCATCGACCAGCTTTCCAGCGTCATGATCTGGAACAACGAATAGCCCGACGCCCCGAGCGTGCCGAACCATTCCGGAAAGCTGTCGCCAAACAGCTTTGTGGCCATGACAGCCCCGATGTAGAACACAATCCCCATCAGAAGGAACACTGACCCCATGCCGGGCAAGGCGGTGATAAAGCCTTCGACAACACGGCGCAGCGATGGCAGGACCGACACAACCCGCAGCACCCGCAGAATGCGCAACGCGCGCAAGACCGACAGCCCCCCGGTGGACGGCAAAAGTGCGATGCCGACGATGATGAAGTCAAAAATATTCCAGCCGCCCCGAAAGAAGCGTGGGCCTTGGGCAAAAAGCTTGGCCGCCAGTTCGACGACAAAGATCGTCAGGCAAAGCCGGTCCAGCAGCAAGATCAGCCCCCCTGCCCGGGCCATGGCGATGTCAGATGTTTCCAGCCCGAGAATGACGGCATTAAAGACGATCACGCCGACGATGACTTGGCCCACGATAGGGCGTTCAAGAAATGCAGCGGTCCAAGCGCGAAGGGTCATGGGCATTTCGTGGTCAGGGTTCAAAAGGGCGCCTCCACCGACATACCGAATGGCCCGCCGTTGGGCTGCTACTTGGCCCGACACGGATGGAATATCAAGCGTCTGCGGTGCGTCGCGGGCCACAAACGTCATGGAAAAAACATCGCGGATCCCATGGACGCACGGCTTTATGAGCGGGTGCGAGGTCTGCTTTTGATCACCTTGGCGCATTTGTCACAGGCTGAATGACATGCGCTCGCCCGGCCGTCGCCTATCTATGAGGGGCTATAGGTGGAGGCAAACTCATGAAGGACACGAACATCCGTCCCGATCAGCTGGAA
The DNA here is from genome assembly GCA_030683915.1 of Gemmobacter sp. Classification (GTDB taxonomy): domain Bacteria; phylum Pseudomonadota; class Alphaproteobacteria; order Rhodobacterales; family Rhodobacteraceae; genus Wagnerdoeblera. The sequence goes on along the minus strand of JAUXPG010000181.1, from coordinate 265 downwards.
TTTCACCACCAGCCCACGACGGTCTCCGACAGGATCGCCCTGCGCGTCGTCAAGACGATGCGGTTTTTCGCCGATCGCTTCTTCGCCAAACGCTATGGCCATAGGGCCGTCGTTCTCGAGACGGTGGCTGCCGTGCCGGGCATGGTCGGAGGATTGCTTCAGCACTTGCGCGCGATCCGCCACATCCGCGACGACCAGGGCTGGATCAAGGAGTTGATCGACGAGGCCGACAATGAGCGCATGCACTTGATGACTTTCATCAAGA
>JAUXPG010000144.1 GCA_030683915.1 Gemmobacter sp. | reverse complement strand
GACGGAGGATGCGCGATGGTCTGGAAAACGCTCGACGACATGGACCTCAAGGGCAAGGTGGTGCTGATCCGGGTGGACATCAACGTGCCGATGGAGAACGGCAAGGTCACCGATGCCACGCGGATCGAAAAGATCGTGCCGACGGTGGCCGATGTCGTCTCGCGGGGCGGCAAGCCGGTTCTGCTTGCGCATTTCGACCGTCCGAAAGGCAAGGTCGTGCCGGAGATGAGCCTGCGTCAGGTGCTGCCCGCGCTGAAGGCCGCATTGCCGGGGCGCCGGGTGACCTTTGCCGACGACTGCATCGGCGCGCCCGCGAAACAGGCGGTGTCGGCGATGGAACGCGGCGATGTCGTGCTGCTGGAAAACACCCGCTTTCACCCCGGCGAGGAAAAGAATGACCCCCAGTTGGCGGCCAGCCTTGCAGCCTTGGGCGATGTCTTCGTGAACGATGCGTTTTCCGCCGCCCACCGCGCCCATGCCAGCACCGAAGGCATCGCGCGGTTGCTGCCGGCCTGCGCAGGACGGCAGATGCAGGCCGAGTTGAAGGCGCTGGAGGCCGCACTTGGCAAGCCGGTGCGCCCGGTGGTCGCGGTGGTGGGCGGCGCCAAGGTTTCGACGAAACTTGACCTGCTGGGCAATCTGGTGGGCAAGGTCGATCATCTGGTGATCGGCGGCGGCATGGCCAACACCTTCCTAGTCGCGCAAGGCATCGAGGTCGGGCGCAGTCTGGCCGAGCGTGATCTGGCCGAAACCGCCCGTGCGATTCTGGCCAAGGCCAAGGCGGCGGGCTGCACCATCCACCTGCCGGCCGATGTGGTGGTGGCGCGCGAGTTCAAGGCGCAGGCCGCGCATGAGGTGGTGGCCGCCACCGCCTGCCCCGCCGATGCCATGATCCTTGATGCCGGGCCAATGGCGGTGGCCAACATCGCAAAGGTGTTCGAAGCCTGCCGCACGCTGATCTGGAACGGCCCGCTGGGCGCCTTCGAACTCGACCCGTTCGACGCCGCGACCAAGGCTGCCGCGATCAAGGCTGCAGAGCTGACGGCAGCGGGCAAGCTGGTGTCCGTGGCGGGCGGCGGCGACACTGTGGCGGCGCTGAACAAGGCGGGTGCCGCCGCCCGGTTCAGCTATATTTCCACCGCCGGGGGCGCGTTCCTTGAGTGGATGGAAGGCAAGGCACTTCCGGGGGTCGAGGCGTTGCGGCAATGACCGCCACCGCGATCATCGACAAACTGGGTCTGGCGCCGCATCCCGAAGGCGGCTGGTATCGGCAGACCTGGGTGGAAGGCAGCGCAGGCCGCCCACAGTGCAGTGCGATCCTGTTTCTTTTGCAGGCGGGCGAGGTCAGCCACTGGCACCGCGTCGATGCTGCCGAAATCTGGATGTGGCACGCGGGTGCGCCGCTGGTGCTGTCCACCTCGGCCAGCGACGCGGGCCCGGCACAGGCGCGGGTGCTTGGGCCTGACGTGATGTCGGGCCAGATGCCGCAGCTTCTGGTCGAGCCGCAGCACTGGCAGGCGGCGCGCAGCACCGGGGATTACACGCTGGTGTCCTGCATCGTCTCGCCTGCATTCCGGTTTGAGGGCTTCGTGCTTGCGCCGCCCGGTTTCGACATACCCCTTGCCTGAAAGGCAACCCGATGAAGAAGATCCTGCTGCTCAACGGCCCGAACCTGAACCTGCTGGGCCAGCGCCAACCCGAAATCTATGGGCGCGAAACGCTGGCCGATGTGGTCGATACCTGCACCACACTGGCACGCAGCCTCGGGCTTGACCTGATGGCGCTGCAATCCAACCGGGAATACGAACTGATCGATGCCATCCACGCCGCGCGCGGCACGGTGGCGGGAATTCTGGTCAACCCCGGCGCGTTTACCCATACGTCCGTCGCGCTGCTGGACGCGCTCAATGCCTTCGAGGGCCCGGTGATCGAGGTGCATATCTCGAACATCCACAAGCGCGAATCGTTTCGGCACCATTCCTATGTGTCGCTCCGCGCCGAAGGTGTGATCGCGGGGTGTGGAGTTCAGGGCTATGAACTGGCGGTGGCGCGTTTGGCGCGATTGCTGGGTTAAACCAGCCCCGGAAGATCGGCGGCGCGCACGCGGCGGGCGAACCCGGCGCCCAGCGTTGCCAGCGTCGCACGCAGGATCGTGTCGGCATCCACCTCGGCCCCGGTGTCAAGCGGGATGCCAAAGCCGAACACCGCATCCTCGACCAACAGTACCGCCACACCCAGATCGCGCGCCGCGCGCACGGTGGACGACACGCAGTAGTTGATCGCCGCCCCCATCACGATCAGCCGGTCAATCCCGTGTTCGGCCAGCAAGGAGTCCAACCCCGTGCCGGCAAATGCGGACGACTGGTGCTTGACCACCACGGTTTCCCCGGCGCGGGGTGCGGCGCAAGGCATCGGCGCCCCGCCGGGTCCATCCAGCCGAAACCCGGATGCCGGGTTCGGATCGTCGTGATGAATGTGGATCACGGGCACGCCCGCACCGCGCGCCCAGTCAAGCACCTGGGCCACCCGATCTTCGGCCATAGGGGCCGATCGCGGCCATCCGGCGCGGGTGCGGCGGATAAATTCCTGTTGCAGGTCGATCACCAGAACCGCCGTCGCCATCCCCAGACCCCGTTTGCTGCCGGGCCAGATTGCCCCGGCCCCGCGCGGCCTGCAACCCTTGCCGCGCGCCCCCCGGACCTGTATTCCCTCACCGGGGCCCATTGCCCCGATCCGCAGGAGCACGCCATGCACGACATCCGTTTCATCCGCGAGACGCCCGAAGCCTTTGACCGCGCGCTGAGCCGCCGGGGGCTGTCGCCGCTGTCGTCGCAGATCCTTGCGCTGGATGCCGACCGGCGGGCGCGCATTCTGGCGGCGGAAACCGCGCAGGCCGACCAGAACAAGGCCAGCAAGGATGTGGGCGCGGCCAAGGCGCGCGGCGACGATGCCGAGTTCGAGCGCCTGCGCGCGCTGGTGGCGGAAAAGAAGGCCGAAATCGCCCGGATGCAGGCCGAAGCGGCGGCTCTGGACGATCAGTTGCGCGACTTGTTGATGGGCATACCCAACCTGCCGCTGGACGAGGTGCCCGACGGCGCCGACGAGAACGCGAATGTCGAAATCCGCCGTTGGGGCACGCCGCGCCAGATGGATTTCGCGCCGCGCGAACATTTCGACATTCCGGCGATGGCAGGCGCGATGGATTTCGCCACGGCGGCCAAACTGTCGGGCAGCCGCTTTGTGGTGTTGAAGGGCGCGGCCATCCGGCTCCACCGCGCATTGGCGCAGTTCATGCTGGACACCCACATCTCCGAACACGGGCTGCAAGAGGTGTGGACCCCGGTTCTGGTCAAGCCCGAGGCGATGTATGGCACCAACCAGTTGCCGAAATTCGCCGAGGACAGCTATCAGACGACGAACGGCTGGTGGCTGATACCCACGTCCGAGGTGACGCTGACCAACATTGCCGCGGGCGAGATCCTTGAGGAAACCGCCCTGCCCATCCGGATGACCGCACATACCCAGTGCTTCCGGTCCGAGGCGGGATCGGCGGGCAAGGACACCACCGGCATGCTGCGCCAGCACCAGTTCGAAAAGGTCGAAATGGTCACGCTTTGCACCCCCGAGACCGCCTTGGCCGAACATGACCGCATGACCGCCTGCGCCGAAGCCATCCTGCAAAAGCTCGGGTTGCCCTACCGTACCATCGTGCTGTGCACCGGCGACATGGGGTTTGGCGCGCAAAAGACCCACGATCTCGAGGTGTGGTTGCCCGGCCAGAAGCGCTATCGCGAAATCTCCAGCGTGTCGACCTGCGGGCAGTTTCAGGCGCGGCGCATGAACGGGCGCTATCGCCCCGCCACCGGCAAACCCGATTTCATCGCCACGCTGAACGGGTCGGGGTTGGCGGTCGGGCGCTGCCTGATCGCGGTGCTGGAAAATGGCCAGCAGGCGGACGGCTCGGTGGTGTTGCCGCCGGTCCTGTCGTCCTACATGGGCGGGGCCACCCACATCACCGCTGACGGGCGGTTGGGCGCATGACCGGCGCCCGACTGCGCGCCGGTCTGGTGGCACTGACCGGGGCGGCGTTTGTCGCCTCGGCGTTCCTTACGCCCTCGTTTCGCGGTTATGATCCGGCGCTGATGCCGGTGCCGGTGACGGACCCGCTGATCCAGCCGGCTGGATTTGCATTTTCGATCTGGGGGCCGATCTATCTGTGGTTCATCGTGCATGCCGCATTCGGCCTGTTTGCGCGGGCCGAGGCGGCCGATTGGGACCGTGGGCGCGCCATGCTGATCGTGTCGCTGGCGCTGGGGGCGGGGTGGCTGCCCTTGGCGCATCTGTCGCCGCTTGGGGCCACGGTGGTGATCTGGGCGATGCTGGGCACGGCACTGGCCGCACTGGCGCTGGCGCCCATGCGTGACCTCTGGTTGGCGCGCGTGCCGCTGGGGCTTTATGCCGGGTGGCTGACCGCCGCCTCTTGCGTGTCGCTGGGTATCGTCATGCAAGGTTGGGGCCTGCTGTCGGGGGGCGCGGCCGCTTTTGCGGGGCTGGGTCTGGCCACGCTGGTTGCAGCGGCGGCGCTGATCCGGCTGAACGCGGGCCCGGCCTATGCGCTGGCGGCGGGCTGGGGGTTTTTCGGCATCGCGGTCAAGGCGGCGCCGGTCGCGCCTCTGGTGGCGGTGGCGGCGGGGCTGGGCATTGTGCTTCTGGCCGGTCTGGCTCTGGTGCGCGCTCGCGTCTTGTAGTGCCTTCGTGCGCGTGCCACGTTGCACCAACCCCTGACCGGAGCGCGCGACATGCCCCAACCTTCTGTCCTTGACAGCCGCCGGTCCTGGGCGCGGCTGGGCATCACCTTGGCGATTGCGGCGGTGGGCAATGCCGGAATGTGGACCGTCATCGTGGCCCTGCCGCATATCCAGGCCGATTTCGGGCTGGACCGGGGCACCTCAACACTGACCTACGTTGCCACCATGCTGGGGTTTGCCGCTGGCAACGTTCTGGCCGGACGGCTGGTAGACCGCCACGGCATTGCACCCGCGCTGGCGCTGTCGATCACGGCAGTGGCGCTCGGGCATGTGGTGGTGGCGCTGGCCCCGTCCATCTGGCTGATCGCGCTGGCGCAGGCGATCGTGGGGCTGGGCACAGCGGCCAGCTTTGGCCCGCTGATGGCCGACGTGTCGCACTGGTTCTTGAAACGGCGCGGCATCGCGGTGTCGATCGCGGCCAGCGGCAATTACCTGTCGGGGGTGATCTGGCCGCTCGCGCTGACGGACGGCATTGAATCCTTCGGCTGGCGCCCGGCCTATGCGGTCACCGGGGTGGCGCTAGCGCTGATCGTGCTGCCGCTGACGCTTGCCTTGCGGACGCGGGTTCCAGCCGAGGCGCGGGCCGCCGCCGACCGCGCTGCCACCGCCCGCGCAACCGCCACCCGGCTGTCACCCCGCACGCTGCAAATTCTGCTGGCATTGGCGGGGGTGGCCTGCTGCGTCGCCATGTCGATGCCGCAGGT
>JAUXPG010000140.1 GCA_030683915.1 Gemmobacter sp. | reverse complement strand
TCTGATTTTCGGCGTAATAGATATCTTGGAGGGTGTGGACGAAGAGGTCGTCGAGCGTGTTGATCTCAGAGGTAAAGAGTCCCATGGCATGCAGTCCTTTGAGGAGAAGGGAAAGGTGCGACGTGCACCGTGGCCCCGATTGAGGCTCCGATTGACCATCGTCCAACCTCGTGAGCGGCCGATGGTTCCTCTTTCTGACGCCGCGTCGGGTGATTGAGTACGGGACCGGTATGGGCCGGGCTTATCTCGGTTTTGGTTCTTGAGCCGATCCGGGTATTGGGATTTTCGCAGGCCGCGCCTGCCCTCACGAGGTTCGACGCCTTAAACGCCTCGGCCTGCCGACCACGTTGTCCAGCTCTTGGCCAAATGATCCCCCACGCCGCTCCGAATGAATGAACCGAGGCTTTGCCCGCGGGGGCTGGCGGTCTACCCGCCGGCTGTCATTTGGCGCGGCAGTGTCGTAGCATCACCGAAACGATTCAGGCCAGAGCATGCGAATCCTTCTTGCAGTCCTTCTCGCCCTTACGGCCAGCGCATGCGCTGTCGGTTCCGGTGCGGTGGTGAAGGGCGCCGGGCCAGACGACCTTCTGAAACTTCGGGAGGGCCCAGGCCTCAATCACAAGATCATCATGGGCCTGCCCGACGGAACGCGGCTCACCCGGCAGAATTGCGTCACGAGCAACGGGAAAGTCTGGTGCAAGGTCACTCTTGCCGACAGCCCCAGCATCTCCGGTTACGTTTCAGCAGATTATCTGGCGCATCGCTGAGACGCGGCCGACCGCAGGTGCAGCCAATACCGAGTATGGCGCCGCGCCCCGGTCTGGCTAAGCGCGCCCATCTCCACCAGGTCCTGCAGGTCCCGCGTTGTGGTGGCGCGTGACGTGCCGGTCATGGCGATATAGGTCTCGGCGTTGAGGCCACCTTTGAACCCGTCCGGCCCTTCGCGGAACATGCGTTCTATCACTTTGGCCTGCCTGTCGTTCAGCCGATCACGGAACTGGTCGTAGAATTTCGCTTTGGCGATGAAGAAGGCGACCCGTGTCAGTGTCACCTGCTGCGCCCTCAGAACGATCTCGGATAACCAGATCAGCCATCTGGTGACGTCCAGCGTTTTCTGGTGGGTCTCGAGCTGGTCGTAGTAGGCCTTCCGTTCCCGCTCGATCGTATTGGCCAGCGCGATCAGGCTCGGCTGGCCGATGTTCTGGGCGAGGGACTTTTCAGCCAGGGCGCGGCCGAGACGACCAAAACGCTAAACCCCTTGCTGTTTCTGTGCTACCTGGTCATACTTTTGCCGTGGAGGATGCCATGACGATCAAGAGTTCCATTTCGCTTCGTGACGACCAACATGCCTTCGCCAAGGCTCTGGTGGAGGGCGGCCGTTTTCCCTCCGTCAGCGCAGTCGTGCAGCAGGGGCTTGATCTTCTGCGACAGCAGGATGCCGATGCGCAGGCTGACAGGGCCGCCTTGCGCATGCTCCTGGCCGAGCGTGCTGACGGACCGTTCGTGACCGGGAATGACTTGCGCGCGCGCGTCGCCGCCCGGCGCTCCGCCCTTTCCGAATGAGGCACGCGGAATGGACGGTCGTCTTTGCGGCAGAGGCCGCTGAGGATCTTGCCCTGATCGAAGACCATCTGATCCGCGCCTACCGCGCGTTCGGCGAAAGCATGTCCGAAGCAAGGCTGCGCGCCGAGGTTCGGATTGAAGCGATCATCACGACCGCTGAACGCCTGTGCATCGCACCCTATCGTGGTGAGTCCCAGAACGACCTCTTGCCCGGATTGCGGCATCTGGCGCTCGACAACGCCGTGTACTGGTTCGTGCCCGACCCTGAAACGCGGCAGATCCGTGTGCTGGCCGTCTTTTTCGGAGCTCAAGACCACCAGCGTCACATGTTGGTCCGGCTGCTGCAAAAGGGCGCGCGATGACCGCCCTGGCCCCGCCTGCCCATGCGCAGCTTTCCGAGGCCGATGAAGCCGCACTGAGCGATCTCTACCGTCGCGGCACGCCGCCCAATACCTTGCGAGCCTGGGAGCGGGACCTGGCCTATATCGCGGCGTGGAAGATGGCGTCCTTTGGCAGGCCGTTGGACTGGCCCGAGGATGAAAAAGTGGCGCTGCGGTTTGTCCTCGATCACGCGCAGGACCTGACGGGAAAGCCGGGGGCCGCGCAGGATGTGGCGATGGAGTTGATCGCCATCGGCCTACGGCGAGAGCTGACCTGCCCTGCCCCGGCCACGCTGGACCGCCGCATCGCAAGCTGGCAGGCGTTTCACCGGATGCGCAATCTGCCCTCGCCGTTCTCCGCTCCGTTGGTCCAGCAGGCCCGGCAGAAGGCCCGGCGCGCCAATGCCAGGCCGAGGGCCCCGAAGTCGCCGAAGCCTGTCACCCGCGATGTTCTCGAAGCGATGCTTCGCACCTGCGATGCCACCCATCGCGGTATCCGCGACCGGGCCATGCTGATGCTGGCCTTCGCGAGCGGCGGACGGCGGCGCTCGGAAATCACCGCCTTGAATGTCGAGGATATCGGACGCGATGACTTCAACACCAAGGGCCTTCTCTGGGTCCGGCTGCTTGAGACAAAAACCACGAAAAAGGATCAAGCCCCGCGCCTCCCGATGAAAGGCCGCGCCGCCCGCGCGCTGGTGCACTGGCTTGAGGTGACCAAGCTGACCGAGGGCCCCCTGTTTCGCCCGGTGTCCCTGTCCGACCGCCCCCTGCCCCGGCGCCTTGCCTCGGACGCACTGCGAACCATCCTGAGGCACCGGTTGGTGTTGGCGGGCCTGCCGGTAGATTTCGCGACGCCCCACGGCCTTCGGTCTGGCTTCCTGACCCAAGCCGCGCTTGATGGTGCCCCACTGGCCGCCGCAATGAAACTGTCGCTGCACCGCTCCGCCGTTCAGGCCCAGAAGTACTACGCCGATGTTGAGATCGCCGATAACCCGGCGTCGGACTTGCTAGGCGACTGACGTTGCAGGGAAACGCTCGTTTCAGTCCGATGAATAGATTTGTGACATCCTCACGGCGTTGTTGCGCAACTCACGCCTGAGGCATGATGCCCCCTTTCCCCGTCCACATCAGGTCACGCGAACGATCTCGGCTGTTCCGAGGGCCGAGAAGCGGTTCATAAGTGCGATGCGGATCTGCTGTCGTCCAGGGGGGCGGCGATGTCGTTGATCGAGCGGCGGATCGCACCAAGGATCTCGCCGGATGACAGCAGGAACCGGCGCTCTAGAGGTTCGACCGCAACGCTGTCGTACCGGAAATTCGGCCAGTCATGTTGCGTCCGGTTCCAGCGCATGAGCTATAGGATCCATTTCTATAACTCACAATACTGCCAAATCGTGATGTATGAAACCGAATTCTATGCATCATCCTGAGCGCTGGCGTCTAAACAACTGGGCTTAGGCGCGGACGAAGAAGATCCGGCTGTGGCAGAGCCGGACGTGCGCCACCTTCACCGTCACGGTGACGCCGTCGATCAGCACGACCTCGTGGTTTCAGTCGAACTGGTATGCCTCCCTCCGGCGCGAAGGTCAGCCGCACGAAGGCGGTTGCCGTGCCAGATCCCTGCGCCTGCTTCCAACATGCTGTGGCTGGCGTGGACGTCCGGCCAAGCGCAGGCGCGCCTCATCAACACCCAAAAGAGGGTCGCCATGATCATCGTCCCAAATTGCTACTTGAGAATTCATATGTGCATAATCTGGCGGTTTTGCACTTTACCCAAGGGTTTTGTCGGGGCACTTCTGGACACTCCATGTAGCACGCGCGCGCCGGTCTGGGAGAGCCCTCTGATCGTGCGCAGGGTCAGGAAACCAAGGGCATTGCTGTAAGCCGCGCCACAGCGGTCGCCCTTGCATGCGTTTACAAATGTTCATTTATTAGCATTATATGAAACCGCAAAAACGGCACTTTCAGGCCCAGTTCGCGGTTCCGAAGGACAACGCAGTCCCGTTCAGAACTTCATCGCAGCCCTGGGGTTGATTTTGTTCTCCTTATGTTCTATCTTCTCGGAAGAACCAGCAAGGGAGAACCGCGATGGATGACACCACGTTTGCCCTGCCCGCGACGCCGCGCCAGATTGCCTATGCCCGTACACTGGCGCTGCGCAATCAAACCCTGATGCCGCCGCAGGCGCAGCAGGATCGGCGCAGTCTCAGTGCGTGGATCGATGCCCAGGCCCGGCTGAAACCAGCCACCAGCAGCCTGCCAAGCGCCAAGCAGATCGCGTTCGCGGAAAAGCTGGCGCGCATCAAGCGGCGTGCAGTTCCCGACGAATGTTTCCGCGACAAGACGATGTTGTCGAAGTGGATAGACGGCAACCGGTAACCGGGTGCGTCACGGCCAATCGTAGGGCGCCGACAACCGCACCTGTCCTGCCTGCGCTGCACGGCGCTGTTCGGTGCGGTAGCGGCCCGGCGGCCGGGCCTCGACCTGTCGGAAAAAGCGGTTGAACTGCGCCGCGCTGGAAAACCCCAGCGCAGCCGCCACCTGATCGAGCGTCAGGGAAGAGCTTTCCAGATAGATCCGCGCCTCCAGCGCCAGCCGGTCGCGGATCAGCCGGGCAGACGGGCGGCCGTGCGCGCGCTGGCAGATATCGTTCAGCCGGTCGCGAGAGATTCCCAAAGCGTCCGCGTAGCGCGCCACCGTCCATCGGTCGCGAAAATGCGCCTCGACCAGCGCAGTGAACCGTGCCGCCAGCGAAGATTGACCGGCAGCCTCGGCGCCGGGGCTGTGCAGTTGCCCGCGATGCAGCTGCACCAGCAGGACATGCAGCAGCGACTCTGCAACGCCTTGCGCCATCGCGCCGGGTTTCACCGTCTCAGCCAGAATCCCCGCGAAGCACGCCGCGATCATCGCGCCCGAGGCGGGATCATCCTCCAGCCGCAGCACGGTCAACCGCTGTGCGGCAAAGCGAAGTTCGGTTTCCTCGGGCCGGCGCTGCAAAACGCGGGCAAGCGTGCCCGCCCCGAGCAACAAGTGCGTGCCCTGCGCCCCAGCCCCCAGTTCCAGCCGCATGTCGTCGCGCCAAGGAAACCAGCCGACTGCCGGCCCGGCGATCACGACCGGCGTGGCCTGCGCCGGGCGCAGCGTCACCGTGCCGCGGTCCAGCAACAGCGCGCGAAGGTTGTTCTGTTCGCCCAGGCCCGCCCGCCCCAGCACCCGCGTCTGCAGCGCGGCGCGGAACCTTTCAGCGCGAACCGGCGTCGTCGCGTGGGCAATTCGCGCAAGTGCCATGAGATTTCCCGCAAAATGAAAGGACATTCCCGCATTTCGACATTTACTGTGGGCAGGTCAATGGCATTTCTGGAACACAGCGTGTGGCCGAAGGTGAAAACACCCGGCCCGACCGCGAACTGACCCACGAAACGCCGTTTGGGAGGGCGACGTGTTCGTAGCATTAGGCATCATCGACGGGCTGCCTGTCGCAGCCCCGGAAGGGCGAACCTTCGACCGGCGCGACATCGCGACCGGCGAAGTTGTCACGCGCGCCGCCGCGTTTGGCGGGCCTGATGCAGAATCCGCCGCAGATGCCGCGGCCGCCGCGTTCCCGGCATGGGCCGATTTGCCGCCGACCGACCGCGCCGCGCTGTTGTTGCGGGGCGCAGAGATTTTGGCAGAACGCGCTGCGACACTGTGCACCTGTGCGGAGCACGAGGTTGGCGCCGCCCCGGACTGGACGCTGTTCAACATCGCCATTGCCCAAGCGACACTGCGCGAGGCGGCAGCCATTGCAGATGCCATTGGCGAAACCGAACCCGCCGGCGCACCCGAGGGGCAACGGTATCGGCTGACGCGCCGTCCGGTGGGGGTGGTGCTGGGCATCGCGCCGTGGAATGCGCCGGTCACGCTGGCCGTGCGCGCGGTGGCCGCGCCTTTGGCACTTGGCAACACCTGTGTGCTCAAGGGATCAGAGCTTTGCCCGAAAACCCATGAGACGGTGGTTCAGGCATTGATCGACGCGGGTCTTCCCCAAGGCGTTCTGAACTTTGTCAGCAACGCCCCCGAAGACGCACATGCGGTGGTCGAAGCCTTGATTGCGCATCCGGCGGTGCGGCGCGTGAACTTCACCGGCTCCACCCGCGTCGGGCGCGAGGTGGCTGTCATGGCAGCCCGGCATCTGAAACGTTGTCTGCTGGAGTTGTCGGGCAAGGCGTCCAGCATCGTGTTGGCCGACGCCGACCTTGATATGGCCGCCGATGCGGTCGCACATGGGGCGTTCTTCAATCAAGGGCAGGTGTGCATGTCCACCGACCGCATCGTGGTCGAGGATGCGGTCGCAGATGCGCTGGTCGCCCGGCTGAAAACCCGCGCCGAGGCCCTGCGCGGCGACCCGGCCACCGGGCGCGGCCCGCTTGGTCAGGTGATCGGACCCGAAGCCGTGGCACGCCTGCGCGGTCTGGTCGACGACGCGCGGTCCAAGGGCGCCGTTCTGGTGACCGGGGGCGAGGCGGCGGGGTCGCTGATGCAGCCCACCGTGCTGGATCAGGTCGCCTATGGCATGCGGGTTTACGAGGAGGAAATCTTTGGCCCCATTGTCGGCGTGATCCGTGTGGCCGACGCGGACGAGGCGGTGACCGTCGCGAACGATACGGAATACGGGCTGGCCGCGGCGGTGTTCGGCCGGGACCTGCCCCGCGCCCGGGCGGTGGCGCGGCGCATTGAATGCGGGGCCGTCCACATCAACGGCTCCACCGTCTGCGACGATCCGGCCATGCCCTATGGCGGGGTCAAAGCCAGCGGTTATGGCCGTTTCGGCGGCCGCGCGGTGATCGAGGAGTTCACCGAACTGCAATGGATGACCGAGCGGGACAGCCCCGCATGACGCCTGGCCGGGGGCAACACCGGCACCAACAACAAACGGGAGGAGACGACATGAAACGCAGGACATTCGCCCAACTGGCCGCTTTCGCGCTGGCCGCGGGTCTGGCCGGGCCGGCCTTCGCACAGGACACCCTGAAGGTGGGTGCCGTGGCCCCCAAGACCGGCCCGCTTGCCGGGGGTGCCAACGTCAGCTACTGGCCCAACGTCAAGCTTTGGGTCGAAGACGTGAACGCCCGCGGCGGGCTCAGCGTCGGCGGCAAGCAGATGAAGCTCGAGGTCATCGAATATGATGACCAGACCAACCCCGGCGAAACCATCAAGGCCGTGCAGCGGCTGGCCGAACAGGACAAGGCCGACATCATCCTGCCGCCCTATTCCACCGGGCTGAACCTTGCCTCGGCGCCGATCTATGCGCGCTACGGCATCCCGATGATCACGTCGACCGCGACCACCGACAAGGCCGAGGAACTGTCCAAGCAGTTCCCCAACGTGTTCATCTCGCTCGGCGGCGCGCAGGGCATCGCCAAAGGCGTTGTCGAGGCGATGAGCCAACTCAAGGACAAGGGCGAGATCGGCAACAAGATCGCAATGGTCAACGTGGCTGACGCGTTCGGTATCGAACTGGCCGGTGTGGCGAAACCCGCGTTCCTCGCGGCGGGGTTCCAGATTGTTTATGAAACCTCGTATCCGCTCGGCTCGCAGGACCTGTCGCCGGTCATGAAGGCCGCCAAGGCCGCAGCCCCCGATGCGTTTGTCGCGTTCTCGTATCCGGCGGACACCTTTGCGCTGACCGAACAGGCCATTGTCGAGGACCTGCAGGTTGGCGCCTTCTACACCGCCGTCGGCACCGCGTTCCCCGGCTATGGGGCGCGGTTCGGCGCAGCGATCAATGGGGTTCTGGGCGTCGGCGGCGTGCATGCCGACGGCGAGGCGTTCAAGGCCTATGCCGCCCGGCACGAGGCAGTGACCGGCGCCAAGCCCGACTATTGGGCCAGCGCGATGGTCTATTCCACTTTCCAGGTGCTGGAGCAATCGATCGAGGCCGTCGGTCTGGATCGCGCGGCAATCACCGCGCACATCAAGGCCAACAGCTTTGACACCGTGATCGGCCCGCTGGCGTTTGACGCCAACAACAACAACCCGTCGTTCTGGACCGTGGGCCAGTGGCAGGGTGGCGTGTTCAAGGGCGTGGCCAGCACCGGCCGCGAAGGCGCGGTGCCGGTCGAAAAGAAGTCCGCGTGGAAGTGATGTGACCCCGCCCCGGCGGCCCATGCCGCCGGGGCCTCCCCTGCCGGAGACCTGAATGGACATCCTGATCACGGGCCTGTTGCTGGGCGGCACCTATGCGCTGATCGCCATGGGGCTGAACCTGCAATACGGCATGGCGCGCATCATGAACCTTGCCAACGGCGAAATGCTGGTGGCAGGCGGCTTTGCCGCATTCTGGTTCTGGACCGCCGGACAGCTTTCGCCGTTCCTCACGGTGTTTCTCGTGTTTCCGGTGGCCTTTGCGTTGAACTGGCTGGTCTATCAGGTGTTCCTGCGCCCGCTGGTCAAACGTGCGAAATCGCGCGGGCAACTGGAGGTGGACGCCATCCTGACCACTTTCGGCCTGTCCTTTGTCTCGGTCGGGCTGATGCTGGCCTTCTTCGGCGGTGACTACTTCAGCTATTCCTACCTTTCGGTACCAGTGCATCTGTTCGGCTCTACATGGGGCGCGAACCGCGTGGCGGCCTTTGGCGCAGCGGTGGTGATCTGTGGCGCACTGTGGCTCTGGCTGTCCTACAGCCGGGCAGGCATGACCATCCGCGCGATTGCCGTCGCCCCCGACAGTGCGCGACTGGTCGGCATCGACGTGCGCAAGATGGCAGCATTGGCCTTTGCGCTGGGGGGCGCTGTCACCGCCTCGGGCGGGGCGCTCATATCCACGTTCCTTACGCTGGATGCCTCTACCGGCGTGATGTTCACGCTCAAGGCGCTGGTGATCGTGATCATGGGCGGTGTCGGCGAGGTGCGGGGCACCATCGTCGCCGCCCTGCTGCTGGGTCTGCTGGAAACCTTCGTCGCCACGGTCATCGACCCCGGCCTGACGCTGGCGGCGGCCTATCTTTTGTTCGTCGTGATCCTGCTGTTCCGCCCGCAGGGCCTGTTTGGAAAGCGCCCGACATGAGCCTGACTGCAACCGACTGGCGCAACCTGTCGCTGTCTGCGCTGGCGCTTCTGGCAGCGGCCTGCCTGCCGTGGGTGGTGGGCAACTATCATCTGACGATTGGCGTCACCATCGCCATGTATGCCGTGCTGGCAACAAGTTGGGCGCTGTTTTCCGGGCCGACGCATTACATCAGCCTTGCCACCGCCGCCTTCTTCGGGGTCGGCGCCTATGTCACCGGCATCGGCCTGCAACATCTGCCCTACTGGGTGCTGTTGCCTTTGGCCGGGCTCATCGGCGCGGTGATGGCGGCGTTGGTCGGCCTTGCCACGCTGCGGCTGTCGGGGGTGTATTTCGTCATCTTCACCCTTGGGCTGGCGGAATTCGTGCGCCAGATCATCACATGGGGCCAAAACGTCTCGGGCACCAAGGGCCTGTATGTGCTGACCTCGATCACCGAGCGCGATATTTACTGGCAGCTTCTTGGCCTTGCCGCGCTGGTCTGGGCGCTTGGCTGGCTGATCGGGCGGTCGCGCCTCGGGTTTGCGCTCCGCATCATCGGCGATGATGAAACCGTGGCCAAACATTCCGGCATCAACACCGCCCGCGCCAAGATCCTGCTGTTCATGGTGCCCGGCGCCGTTGCGGCCATCACCGGCGCGGTGCTGGCCCCGCGCTATGTCTATATCGAACCCGCGCTGGCCTTCACGCCGATGCTGTCGTTTCAGGTTGTGATCATGGCCCTGCTCGGCGGCACCGGGCGGCTGTGGGGGCCGTTGGTTGGCGTGATCCCCTTCACCTTCCTGTGGGAGGCGATCTCCATTTCCTTTCCCAACCAGACCACACTGTTGCTGGGCGTCGCGTTCCTGCTGATCGTCTATTTCCTGCCGCGCGGCTTTGTCGGGCTGATCGAGGATGCGCGCCGCCGCATGGGGTCGGAGGGCGCACGATGACCGAGGTGGTGTTGTCCTTGCGCGGGGTGACCAAACGCTTTGGTGGGCTGGTCGCCGTGAACGGCATGGACTTTGACGTGGCCGAACATCAGGTCATGGGGCTGATCGGGCCGAACGGGTCGGGCAAATCGACCACGCTCAACCTGATTTCCGGGGCGTTTCCGGTATCGGCGGGCCGCATTTCGCTGCGCGGCACCCCGATCACCCATCTGCCCGCCCAAGACATCGCCCGCCGCGGCATCTCGCGCACGTTCCAGCTTGTGCGTCTCCTGCCGTCCATGACCGTGCAGGACAATGTCATGGCCGGGGCCGTGTTCGGGCACCGCCGCCGCTGGGGGCACGAGGCCGAAGGTATCGCCCAGACGATGCTGGAAAAGGTGGGCCTTGGCGGGCGCGGGCACCTGCGCGTGGGGCAACTGACCTACATCGACACCAAGCGGGTGGAACTGGCCCGCGCGCTGGCAGGCGAACCCCGCGTGCTGTTGCTGGATGAATGGTTGGCGGGTCTGAACCCGACCGAACTGGAAACCGGCATCAACCTGATCCGCGCCTTGCGCGACGAAGGCCGCACGATCATTCTGGTTGAACATGTGATGGATGCGATCCGCTCGCTTTGCGACACCTGCGTGGTCATGGCGGCTGGCAGCAAGATTGCCGAAGGCACGCCCGATCAGGTGTTGTCCGATCCTGCCGTGATCCGGGCCTATCTGGGGGATGACGATGCTTGAGGTAAAGGGCCTGTCCGTCTCCTACGGCCAACATCGGGCGCTGGAAGGTGCCGCGCTGCGGGTCGCGCGCGGCGAAATTGTGGTGATCCTTGGTGCAAATGGTGCGGGCAAATCGACCCTGCTCAAGGCCATTTCCGGCATCTGCGAAGGCAAGGTGGCGGGGTCCGTCACGTTGCAGGGAACCGAACTGCTGGGGATGCCCGCGCACCGCATCGTGGAGGAAGGCATCGCGCTCGTGCCCGAAGGGCGCGGTGTGTTTGGCGACCTGACGGTGGCGGAAAACCTGACACTCGGCGCGCACCCCTCGCGCGCCCGCGACGAGGCGGCGGGCAACATGGACCGCGTGCTGCGCCTGTTTCCCAAGCTCTCGGAACGGCGCGGCCAGATCGTGCGCACCATGTCGGGCGGCGAGCAACAGATGGTGGCCATCGGCCGTGCGATGATGTCCAACCCCGCCCTGCTGACGCTGGACGAACCCTCGCTCGGGCTTTCGCCTCTGCTAAGCAAGGAACTGTTCGCCTCGCTCAAGGCGGTGCGCGACGCGGGCATCGGCATCCTGCTGGTGGAACAGAACGCCCGCGCCAGCCTTGCCATCGCTGACCGGGGCTATCTGATCGAAAATGGCCGTATCCTGCAGGAAGGCCGGGCCGACGCGTTGCGCAGCGATCCGGCGGTGCAGGCGGCCTATCTTGGGGGGGCGAAATCGGCCAAGCGGGGCGCACCCCCAGCGGCCCCCGCGCCGCTGGCTCCCGCCTCCGTGCCGCGCCCTGCCGCAGGCCCGTCGCCCGACCAGATCGCCGCCGCCGCCCTCGCGTCCCTTGCTCCGCCGCCTGCGCGCCCCGTCGCAGCGCCGATGCCTGCGCCGGAACCGCCGCGCGTGGCAACGCCCCCTGCCGCGCCGGCGCGCCTCTCCACGCCAAGCCCCGCCCCCCGCAGCAGCAACGATGCGTTGCCCGGCGGGTTGTCGCTGGCCGATCTGGTGGCGCAGGCGTCGGATGCCAGCCGCGCGCGCTTTGGGTCGAGCCAGCCCGCGCCGCCCCCTGCCGCGCGCCCGCGCGCCATGCCACCACCCGTGACCCCCACCAGCACCGCCCAGCCCCAAGACCGCCTGAAATCCGTCCTGTCCGAGATCGAGGAGGCCGCCGCCCGCGCGCGCGCCTGGCGCCCCGATCCGCACCGCACCTAAGGGAGACCGCCGATGCTTGACCACGCCAGCACCGCCCCCGCCATCAAGGGCCTCTATATCGGGGGCCAATGGCAACCCGCCGCTCGCACGTTCGAGGATCTGAACCCGTCGGACAACAGCCTGTATGCCCGCATCCCCGATGGCAGCGCCGCCGACATGCGCCGCGCGATTGATGCCGCGCAGGCCGCCTTTCCCGCATGGTCACAACGACCGTTTCACGAACGCGCCCACGCGCTGCTGAAAATCGCCGATGTCTGGGAACGCCGCGCCGCCGATTTCTGCGCCGCGGCCATGCACGAAGGGGGCGGCTGGAAAGGCAAGGGCCTGTTCGAGGCGGGCTATGTGGCCGAAGTGTTCCGCTCTGCCGCTGCTCTTTGCTATCAGAACATCGGCGAGGTTCTGCCGTCGGAGCATCAGAAGTTCATGATGGCCACGCGCTTTCCGCTTGGGGTTGTCGGCGTGATTTCCCCGTGGAACATGCCTGGCATCCTGACCTCGCGCGGGTTTGCCGCCGCCTTGGCAGTGGGCAACACCATCGTTCTGAAACCGTCCGAGGATACCCCCTATTCCGGCGGCCTTTACTTTGCGGAAATCCTTGAGGAAGCGGGCATCCCTGCCGGCGTGTTCAACGTCGTCACCTGCTCGCGCGACAGCGTGGGCGCGGTCGGCGACGAACTGATCGCGAACCCCCGTGTCAAGGCGATCAGCTTTACCGGGTCCACGGCCGTTGGCCGCCAGATTGCCGCCAAATGCGGCGCCTATCTGAAAAAGGTCTGCGTGGAACTGGGCGGCAAGGACAGCATGATCGTGCTGGAAGATGCCGACCTTGACGCCGCCGCGCGCGCCGCCAACTTCGGCAGCTTCATGCATCAGGGGCAGGTCTGCATGTCCACCGAAAAGCTGCTGATCCACGAAAAGGTCTGGCAGCCCTTCATGGACCGCTTCCTTGCCCGCGCCCGCAAGCTCAAGACCGGCCACACCAACGACCCGACCAACGTGATTGGCCCCCTCGTCAACACCCGGCAGGCGCTGCGGGTCAAGGCGTTGATCGACGATGCGGTGGCCAAGGGCGCCACAGTGGAACTGGGCGGGCGGGCGTGGGACAATTTCGTTGAACCGACCGTGCTGACGAACGTCAACACATCCATGAACATCTGGCACGATGAAACCTTCGGCCCCGTCGTCGTCGTCGCCCCGTTCCGCGACGAGGACGAGGCGGTGGCGCTGAACAACGACACCGAATATGGCCTGACCGCCGCCGTCTGGAGCCGCGACGAGGCGCGCGCGCTGCGCATGGCACTGCGCCTGGAAACCGGCATCTGCCATGTCAACTGCCAGAACATCAACGACGAACCGCACGTCCCCTTCGGCGGCACCAAGGCCAGCGGTGTCGGGCGGTATGGCGGCCGATGGTCGCTGGATGCCTTCACCGAACTGCGCTGGCTGACGCTGGACCGGGGCGGCCGCCATTTCCCGCCGCAATTCTGACGATAGGACCACACCATGAACTCCCTTGGCTGGATCATCCTTCTGCTTGTCTTCGCGGCTGCGCTGATCGCGCTGGCCGCGTGGTTCTATCAGCGTGCAACCAACGAGGTGGCCTTGGTCCGCACCGGCATCGGCGGGCGCAAGGTGGTGATCGACGGCGGCACCCTAGCCATCCCGTATTTCCACGAAATCAGCCGCGTCAACATGCAGACCATCCGCATGGACGTCGCGCGCACCGGCGACTCCGCCCTTATCACCAAGGACCGGATGCGGATTGATGTCGGCGCTGAATTCTACGCCAGCGTCATTTCCGAAGCTGACGCCATCACCCGCGCCGCGCAGACGCTGGGTCGGCGCACGTTTCAGCCCGATCAGCTGAAATCGCTGATCGACGGCATGATGGTGGATGCCCTGCGTGCCGTGGCCGCACAGATGACCATGGACGAGTTGCACGAAAACCGCGCCGAATTCGTGCGCGAAGTGCGTGAAACGCTGGGCGATACGCTGACGAAATACGGCTTGCAGCTCGACAGCGTATCGCTGACCTCGCTCGACCAGACACCGTTTTCTGCGCTGGATGAAAACAATGCCTTCAACGCGGTCGGCATGCGGAAACTGGCCGAGGTGATTGCAAAATCCAAGAAGGAGCGCGCCGAAATCGAAGGCGAAAGTCAGGTTGCCGTGCGCCGCGCCGAGGTCGACAGCAACCGCCGCAAGCTGGAGATCGAACTTGAACAGCGCCGCGCCGAAATCCAGCAGACGCAAGAGATCGAGGTCCTGCTGGCCCAGCAATTGACCGAAGTCGCCCGCCGCAAGGCCGAAGCCGAGCAGGCCGCCGCCGAAGCGCGCATTGCCATGGAACGCGCCATCCAGTCCGCGTCGATCACCCGCGAACAGGCGATCCGCGAGGCGGAAATCATGCAGGCCCGCGCGCTGGACATGGCCGAACAGGACCGCGCGATCCAGTCCGCCGCCAAAAGCCAGGAGGAAAGCCGGGCCCGCGCCGAAGCGACCGAGGCGCGCGGCGCCGTGGTCAAGGCCGAAGAAGACCTGTCCACCCTGCGCCAGATGGCCGAGGCCGAACGCCGCCACGCCCTTGCCCGCCTGGCCGCCGAACAAGAAGCCGAGGCACAGGCCACCCGCGTCCGCATCTTGTCCGAGTCCGACAAGCTGGCCGCAGCAGCAAAAGGGGTCATCAAGCGCGAGGAGGCCGAGACACTGCGCATTCAGCGGATGGCCGAAGCCGCGGGCGACGCCGCACGCATCGCCGCCGAGAATCAGCGCAACCCGGAGCTTGCCGCACTGGAGATGGAACGGATGCGCCTTGCCGCCCTGCCGGCGATCGTCGCCGAAATGGTCAAACCGGCGGAAAAGATCAAGGGTATCTCGATCAACCATGTCTCGGGGCTTGGTCGGGGCGACGGCGCCGAACGGCCCGCCTCGCCGATGGGGCAGACGATGGATGCCATCATGGACATGGCCGTAACCCTGCCCACGATGAAGAAACTGGGCGAGGCGGTGGGCATGAACCTAGAAGGGCTGCTGCCCGACGACCGCCGCGCCTGACCCCCGCTCAGCCCCGCAGCAGGGCCGCGCGGCGTTCCAGCCACCAGCCGTGCTGCGGCGGCCAGTGGGCAAACCCTTCGCCCTCCAGCACGCGGTGGGCGTGCAGCGGCCAGTTCGGGTTATCCAGCGCCTCGCGCCCGATGGCGATCAGGTCGGCCTGCCCTGCGGCCAGGATCGCCTCGGCCTGCGCCGGATCGGTGATCAACCCCACGGCCATGGTGGCGATCCCGGCCTCGTCGCGCACAGCCTGCGCATAGGGCACCTGAAACCCCGGCCCGCGCGGGACGCGGCCCGCCGTCGCCGCGCCAAGGATGCCACCCGACGAACAATCCACCACGTCAACCCCCGCCGCCTTCAGCGCATGGGCAAAGGCCACCGTGTCGGCCAGTTCCAACCCGCCGTCGATATGGTCCACCGCCGAGACGCGCACGAAAAGCGGCCGGTCCTCGGGCCAGACCGCGCGCACGGCAGAGACCACCTCCAGCGGAAAGCGCATGCGCCCTGCGGCATCGCCGCCATAGGCATCGGTCCGCAGGTTCGACAGCGGCGACAGGAATTCGTGCAGCAGATAGCCATGCGCCGCATGCAGTTCCAGCACGTCAAACCCCGCCGCCACCGCCCGCCGCGCGGCATCGGCAAAGGCCACCCGCACCGCATCCAGATCGGCCAGCGTCATTTCGCCCGGCACCTGCCAGCCCTCGGCAATGGCAACCGGCGAAGGCGCCAGCGTGGGCCACGCGGTTTCGCCGCGCGCGTCGACCCCGGTCAACGGCAGGGGAGCGCCGCCGTGAAAGGGGCGCTGCGCCGCACCCTTGCGCCCGGCATGCACCAACTGCAATCCGATGCCCGCACCCTGCGCCTTGACGAATTCACAGATCCGCGCCAGCGGCGCCACCTGCGCGTCGTCCCACAGGCCAAGGTCACCGTGCGTGCCACGGCCCTGAGCGGTGACACCTGTTGCCTCGACAATCACCAGACCCGCACCGCCGACCGCAAAGCGTCCATACTGCACCATGTGCCAGTCATTCGCCCGGCCCTCCGTGGCCGAATACTGGCACATCGGGGATATGACGATCCGGTTTCGCAAGGTCAGCCCGCGCAAGGCGACTGGGCTGGTCAACAGGTGGGGCATGGTGTGGGGTCTCCTGGCGGGCTTGACGGATGCGGGCCCACCCTGCCCCCGGTTGGCACCGGCTGCAAGCCCGCGCTATGGAACCGCAGACATGGCGTCGGGCACCAGCGCACGGGTATGCTCTGGCAAGTCGGTGTCGGAAAAGAAATCGGGGTGCGCCGCAGCGATTTGCGCCAGCGCGATCAGGATTTCCCGCAGATGGCGGCTCATCGCGCGCGCCGCGCCTTCGCCGTCGCGCGCTTCCAGCCGGTCCAGGATGCGTTCGTGCTGTTCAATCAGTACCGGCATCGGCGATGCATCGGGCAGCGACAGCAGCCGCACCCGGTCGGTCTGAAACCGCGCGGCATCCAGAATACGCCGCGCGAAATCGTTCTGCACGGTTTCGGCAATGGCCCGGTGAAACGCCTCGTCCCAAGTGCTGAAGCCGGCAAAGTCATTCTGCCCGGCGGCCATCCGTTGCCGCGCGATCATGTCGCGCAGCGCGTCCAGTTGACCCGGTGTCGCCATCCGGGCCGCATGGCGTGCGATGTCAACCTCGATCGCTTCGCGCACGAACCGGGCGTTGGTTACCTCGCGCACCGAAATCTTCATCACAAAGGTGCCCCGGCTGGGCCGGATTTCCACCAACCCGGCCTCTGACAGCTTGATGAAGGCTTCGCGCACCGGCTGGCGCGACACGCCATAGCGCGCGGCAATCTCTTTTTCCGAAAGCGCGGCACCCGGACATAACCGCATGTCCGCAATGGCTTGGCGCAACAGCGCGACCAGTTGCGGGGCAATCGGTTCAGTCAGGCGGAGCGCGGGTTCCATCAGGCATTCCTGTCAACGTGAATCCGGCTTGTCAACGTGCCACAACGGATGCAACATACCAGTATGGTGCGTTGCGGCAAGAGGGAGACTGCCCCAGCGCATCCCGGCAGGATTTCACGAAAAGGGAGGGTTTCAGAATGTCGATGCTCAAGGGCCAGGCGATTGCGCGCCGGGCATTTCTAGCCACCGGGGCCGCCACGCTGGCAATGCCTGTCATTGCCCGGCACGCGCTGGCCCAGCAGACCTTTGTCTGCAAGATCGCGCATACCGAAGGCATCGGAACCCCGATCACCAATGCGTTCGAAGCTTGGACCGCGATGCTGCGCGACCGTTCGGGCGGGCGCATCGACGCCCAGCATTTCCCGGCGGCCCAGTTGGGCGGTTTGGCCGAGGCCCTGGAAGGCAGCCGCATCGGCACCATTCAGGTCACCACAGCCGGACCCGATTCCGAAGAGGCGATTGCCCCGGAAATCGCCGCCTTGGGCGGGGCGCCCGGCTTTATCTACAAGAACGAGGCGCATGTCGATGCGGTGCTGCAAGGCGACCTTGGCCGCAAGGCTTCGGACATCGCGCGCGCCAAGACCGGGGTGGAATTCGTTGCTTACGGCGAAACCGGGTTCCGGCACATTCTTGCCAAGCGCCCGATCGCCAATCTGGCCGATCTGAAGGGCCTCAAGATCCGGGTGCCGCAACTGCGCATCTGGGTGGATTTCTGGACCCTGCTGGGTGCCGCGCCCACGCCGCTGCCCTATAGCGAGCAGTATTCGGCGCTGTCGACCGGCATCATCGACGCCATCGATTCCGACGTGTTCTCGATCCAGGGGTTCAAGTTCTTCGAGCAGGCCAAGTATCTGACGCTGACGGGGCACTGGTTCCTGCCCAAGGCCGTGCGGGTCAATGCCGCGTGGCTCGACAGCCTGCCGCCCGACTTGCAAGACTTGGTGCGGTCGTCGGCGCAAGAGGCCTTCGCCGAACAGCGCCGCGTCAATCGCGCGCTGGCCGATCAGACCCTGGAGGCGCTGAAAGCCAGCGGCGTGGTGGTTTCCAGCCTGCCCGCCGGGGAACTGGCGGCAATGGAAACGGCAACGTCATCGCTGTTCGCCGATTTCGGGTCAAAAAGCCCGGAAACCGCCGAGATGATCGCCGCCATCC
>JAUXPG010000106.1 GCA_030683915.1 Gemmobacter sp. | reverse complement strand
TCAAAAAACGCTTGGAAATACGTGGGGACTCTGAATCAACGGGCCGAATGTCCGGACAACTTGACTTCGACCTTCTCGTGCTCGGCCAAGCTGGCATAGTAGGCGCGCAGCACCTCCAGTACCTCCGGGCGGGAAAACTCGGCGGGCACTTCGCCGCCTTCGGACAACATCTTGCGCAATTTGGTGCCGGACAGCAACAGGCGCTTTTCTTCGGCGTGGGGACAGGTGCGGTTCGAGGCCATGCCGCCGCACTCGTAGCACCAGAAGGTCCAGTCGATCTTCAGCGCCTGGGTCTCCAGCGCGCCCTTGGGCAGTTCGTCGAAGATGTGGTGGGCGTCGAAGGGGCCGTAGTAACTGCCGACACCGGCGTGGTCGCGACCGACGATCAAATGCGAGCAGCCGTAGTTCTGGCGGAACAGCGCGTGCAACAGCGCCTCGCGCGGACCGGCATAGCGCATGTCGAGCGGGTAGCCCGCCTGGACCACGGTCTTCTTGACGAAATAATGTTCGATCAGGGTACCGATCGCCTCGGTGCGCACGTCGGCCGGAATGTCGCCGGGCTTCAGGTTGCCGAGCAGCGAATGGACCATGACGCCGTCGCAGGTCTCGATCGCCACCTTGGCCAGGTATTCATGCGAGCGGTGCATCGGATTGCGGGTCTGGAAGGCGGCAACCTTGCTCCAGCCGTAGGATTCGAACAGCGCCCGGGTTTCCTTGGGGCTCATCAAGAGCGCACCATAGGTTTCGGGAAAGCCGCCCAGCGAGAGCACTTTGACCGGGCCCGCAAGATTCACGTCACCCTGTTCCATGACCATTTTCACGCCCGGATGTTCAGGGTCCGTGGTCTTGAAAACCGTGGCACATTCGTGGGCCTTGTTGATCGAGTACTTCTCCGTCACCTTCATGGTGGCGAGAATCGACCCATTGTCCGGATCGACCAGGGCAATATCGCCCCCCGTGTGGAAACCAACGGCAGTGGCCGTGTCGGTGGATAGCGTGATCGGGATCGGCCAGAACAAGCCGGAGGCCATCTTCATGCCGTCGCAGACGCCTTGCCAGTCGGCATGGGACATGAAACCGTCGAGCGGGGTGAAGCCGCCCTGGCCCATCATGACGATGTCGCCTTTCTCGCGCGAACTGACGATTACCTTGGGCAGGGACGCGGCCCGGGCCAGTTCAGCCTGCAGAGCCTGACCTTCGAGCAACAAAGGTCGCAGACTGCCACCGCCGTGCGGATTGACCAACCCCATGCCATGCCTCCTCGATATATGGTTTTTCTTGAAGGCGCAAGGTTAACAATTTCCCCTTTCGCCGCCAATGCGATTATTTCTATTTGGGGATAAGGGGATTGTTTATTGGCAGTGCAACGGCGCGGAACGGTCGCTCTGGTAACATTTGGCAGGTTCCACTCGGACGGACGATTTTCTCCCAAAATGAAAGCAGTGATACTGGCCGGCGGACTAGGTACGCGTCTGGCTGAAGAGACCGTACTCCGACCAAAACCAATGGTGGAAATCGGTGGCAAACCGATTCTCTGGCACATCATGAAGGGTTATGCCCACTTCGGCATCACCGATTTCGTGATCTGCCTTGGTTACAAGGGCTATATGGTCAAGGAGTATTTCGCCAACCTGGCCCTGCACAATTCCGACGTGACCATCAACCTCGCGCAAAACCGCGTAGACCTGCACCAGAATCAGGCCGAACCGTGGAACATCACCTTGGTCGACACCGGCGAGAACACCCAGACGGGAGGCCGACTGCGCCGGATTCGCCGCTTTGTCGATGATGAGGACTTTTGCATGACCTACGGCGATGGTGTCGCCGACATCGATATCGGCGCACTACTGGCGTTCCATCGCGAAGAAAACTGCCTGGCCACGGTGACCGCCGTGCGGCCACCGGGCCGCTTTGGCCGGCTCGATCTCGACGGCAAGCGAGCCAGGGGATTTCAGGAAAAGCCGCGCGGCGATGGCGACTGGATCAATGGCGGCTTCTTTGTGCTTTCGCCAGCAGTACTCGACCGCATCGATGGTGACGACACGCTTTGGGAAACCGAGCCCCTGCAACATCTGGCGGCAAGCGGGCAACTGGCTGCATTTCGCCACGACGGCTTCTGGCAGCCGATGGACACCCTGCGCGACAAGAACTATCTGGAACATCTCTGGCTGAGCGGCAACGCCCCATGGAAGAGGTGGCCTTGAACCCGAGCTTCTGGAAGGGTCGTCATGTGTTCATTACCGGACACACCGGCTTCAAGGGCGCCTGGCTGACGCTGTGGCTGCAGAAAGTCGGCGCTGGCGTGACGGCGTTTTCGCTGGCGCCGCCGACGCAGCCCAGCCTGTTCGAGACGGCACAGGCAGCCCGGGGCATCACCTCGATCCACGGCGACATCCGCGACTACGACGCGCTCGCTGCGGCACTGCATGACAGCGGTGCCAGCATCGTTTTTCACCTTGCGGCGCAGGCCACCGTGGCCGACGGCTACCGCTTCGCACGCGACACATTCGCCACCAATGTCGCTGGCACGCTCAATCTGCTTGACGCCATGCGCGAGTGTCCGGCAGTGCAGGCCGCAGTCATCGTCACCAGCGACAAATGCTATGTCCCGTCGTCCATTGGCGAGCCTTTGCGCGAAACCGATCCGCTGGGCGGCAAGGACCCTTACAGCGCCAGCAAAAGCTGCGCGGAAATCGCCACCGCCTCGTGGCGCGATTCCTTCTTCAACACCGAGAACTCGCCGCGAATCGCCACGGCACGTGCCGGCAATGTGATCGGAGGCGGCGACTGGGCGGTACACCGTCTGCTGCCCGACATCGCCCGTGCCTTTCACGCCGGCGAAACCCTCTCACTGCGCATGCCCGGTGCCGTGCGGCCGTGGCAACATGTACTCGAAGCCCTCGCGGGCTACCTGCTGCTGGCGGAACATCTGTGCGGCAAGGAGGGCGCCGGATTTGCGCAAGCCTGGAACTTCGGCCCTGCGGAAGCCGACCATCTCACAGTGGGTGAAG
>JAUXPG010000058.1 GCA_030683915.1 Gemmobacter sp. | reverse complement strand
CGTTCAGTCGATCTTTGGCATTTTGGGCGGCATCGGACCGGAACCAGAAAACCTGATGGTCATGAAGGCCACCGCCGACCGGCTGTTCGGCAACGACTATCTGCTGTCGATCCTTGCGGCAGGGCGGCACCAGTTTCCTTTTGTGACCATGGGCGCCATTCTTGGGGGGCATGTCCGGGTCGGGTTGGAGGACAACCTGTATCTGGGCAAGGGCGAACTGGCGCCGTCGAACGCCGCCGGGGTGGCCAAGATCATCCGTATCCTGCGCGAACTGTCGCTGACCCCGGCAACCCCAGACGAGGCGCGGGCGATGTTGGGCACCAAGGGCGCAGATCAGGTGGGGTTCTGACCCGATGCCCCGCGACATTCCCGCGCTTTCGCACCCTTCCCGCAACCGCCAGGTCTTGTTGACCTCGCGCCCCGCCGGTGTGCCGCAGCCGGGCGACTTTGCGCTGGCGGAGTCGGATATTCCGCGCCCGGACCCGGGCCAGATGCTGGTGCGCAACATTTACCTGTCTGCCGACCCTGCGCAGCGCGGCTGGGCCTCGGCCGAGGCGAATTATTCCGCCCCCGTTCCGCTGGGCGGGCCGATGCGGGCGCTTGCGGTGGCACAGGTGGTCGAAAGCCGTGCCGAAGGGTTTGAGCGCGGCGATTTTGTCTATGGTTTCTTTGGCTGGCAGGATTATGCCTCCGTGGCCCCGGATGCTGTGCTGCACCGCATCGTCGAAGACGTGCCGTTGGATGCCGCAGGGTCGCTGCTGGGCATCAACGGCGTCACGGCCTATCTGGCGTTGACCAAACTGGGTCGCCCGACGGTCGGCGATACCCTGGTCGTGTCCACCGCCGCAGGGTCGGTCGGCAGCTTCGTGGGCCAGATCGGCGCATCGCTGGGGGCAAGGACCATTGGCCTGACGGGCGATGATGACAAGGTCAGACGCTGCATCGACAGCTATGGCTATGCCGCAGCGATCAACTACAAGACCGCCGATCTGGCCGCTGAGCTGAAAGCCAGCGCACCCGGCGGTGTGAATGTCTATTATGACAACACCGGCGGCACGATCCTTGACACGGTGCTGCGCCAGATGGCTGTCGCAGGGCGAGTGGTGCAATGCGGCACCGCTTCGGTCGCATCATGGATGCCCACGCCGACCGGCCCGCGCAACGAACGCGAGATCCTGACTCGGCGGCTGGTCTGGTCGGGCTTTGTGATCTTTGACCACATGGCGGACTACGATGCCGCCTGCACCGATCTGGCCGCCATGTGGCGGGCCGGCACCATCACCTATCATTCCGATATCTCGTATGGGATCGACACCGCACCGGGCGCAATCGCCGCGCTCTATTCCGGCGCGAACACCGGCAAGAAACTTATCCAGATCACCTGAGGCACGCCATGCTCATAGACCTGACCGACGACCAGAAGTCCATCGACAAGAACGTACGCGCGCTTTGCGCCCAGTTCAGCGATGAGTACTGGACGGAGTGCGAGGAAAACGCGCGCTTTCCGCAGGAATACTACCGCGAAATGGCCAAGGCGGGCTGGTTGGGCATCACCATGCCCGAAGATGTCGGTGGCGCCGCGCTGGGTGTCACGGACGCCGGGATCATGATGCATGCCTGCACCTCGTCGGGCGGGGGTTATTCGGCGGCGTCGGCCATCCACATCAACCTGTTCGGACCGCATGCCATCGTCGTGCACGGGACAAAGGAACAGAAATCGCGCTGGCTGGAACCGCTGGTCGCGGGTGAGGAGAAGGCTTGTTTCGGCGTGACCGAGCCGGATGCGGGGCTGGATACCACCTCAATTTCCACCTTTGCCGCGCGCACGGCTGGTGGTTACATCGTCAATGGGCGCAAGGTCTGGACCTCAACGGGTCAGGTGGCTGACAAGATCCTGCTGCTGGCCCGCACCACGCCCAAGGACCAGTGCGCCAAGCCCACGCAAGGTATGACACTGTTTTATACCCACCTTGACCGCAAGAAGGTTGAAGTGAAGCGGATCAAGAAGATGGGCCGCAATGCGGTGGACAGCAACGCGGTCTTCATTGACGGGCTGTTCATTCCCGACGAGGACCGGATCGGCGAAGAAGGGCGTGGCTTTCACTATCTGCTCGACAGCCTGAACCCGGAGCGGATTCTTGTCGGCATCGAGGCCATCGGGCTGGGCCGCGACGCGCTGCAACGGGCGGCGAAATACGCCAAGGACCGCGTGGTGTTCGGGCGCCCCATCGGGATGAACCAAGGCATCCAGCACCCGTTGGCGGAGGCATGGTGCTATCTGGAAAGCGCCTACTGGATGTGTCTGCGTGCGGCCGACCTTTACGACCGGGGCCAGCCTTGCGGCGCGGAGGCGAACGCGGCCAAGTTTCTGGCCGCCCGCGCGGCCTTTGATGCTGCAACCAAATCGGTGATGACCCATGGCGGGATGGGCTATGCCCGGGAATATCAGGTGGAACGCCTGTTCCGGGAAGCGATCTTGCCGCGCATTGCGCCTGTGACCGAACAGTTGATCCTGTCCTTCATCGCCGAACGGGTGCTGGACCTGCCGAAATCCTACTGACGCGCCCTTCGGGGCGGACGCGACACAATAATGACCGGGAGAGGGCTGCGTGATGACGGGTGATGCTTGGGGGCTGGCAGGCAAGACGGCAGTGGTGACCGGGGCAGCCAGCGGTATCGGGCGCGGTATCGCGCGCGCTTTGGCTGCGGCGGGTGCCCGCGTTGGTGTGCTGGACCATGATGGCGACGGCGCAGAAGCCGTCGTGTCCGAGATCGTCACCCCGGGTGGCACCGCCATTGCGCTGACCTGTGATGTCACGGATGTTGGCGCCATATCCGGCGCCGCAGCCCGCGTGCAGGCGGCCTTTGGCCCCTGCACAGTGCTGGTGAACAACGCGGGTATCCTGCGGCCCGGCGCCCTGGCCGACCTGCCGCTGGAACGCTGGAACCAACTGCTTTCTGTCAACCTGACCGGCTATTTCCTGTGTGCCCAGACCTTTGCGGCGCAGATGCGGGCGGCGGGTGGCGGCACCATGGTGCATGTCGCCTCCATCGCGGCCGAACACCCGACCCCGTTGACCGGCGCCTATTCGGTGGCCAAGGCGGGTGTTGCGATGCTGTCGAAACAGATTGCCCTGGAATGGGCCGATGATCGCATCCGGTCCAACGTGCTGAACCCCGGCATGATCCTGACTGCGCTTTCGCGGTCGATCTATGATCGCCCCGGCGTGACCGAGGCGCGGGTGGCCGCCATTCCGTCGCGCCGGATCGGCACGCCCGAGGATGTGGCCGA
The DNA here is from genome assembly GCA_030683915.1 of Gemmobacter sp. Taxonomy (GTDB): domain Bacteria; phylum Pseudomonadota; class Alphaproteobacteria; order Rhodobacterales; family Rhodobacteraceae; genus Wagnerdoeblera. Next base: position 3,863 of record JAUXPG010000058.1, on the reverse strand, counting down.
GGCCGCGCTTTTCCTGGCCTCGCCGCGGTCGGCCTATGTCAACGGGGCAGAGATAACGGTGGACGGTGCCTTTACTCGCAACGTGCTCGGGCTGATCCCCCGCGCGGGGTACTGAGAGGGGGGCAGCGATGAAACGGATTGCGGTCATCGGGGCAGGAGCCGCCGGACTATGCGCGGCCAAACACCTGAAGGCAAAGGGTCACGCCGTTACCATACTGGAACTTGGCAGCCGGATCGGCGGGCTTTGGGTCTATGAAAACGACAACGGGCTATCGCCCTGCTACAAGTCGCTCCATGTCAATTCCGAAGCCCGTGTAACCGCCTACAAGGATTATCCGTTCCCCGAAGGATCGCCGCTCTACCCCGACCACTGGCAGATGACGGCCTATCTCGAAGGCTACGCCGACCACTTCGGTCTGCGCCCGCATATCCGTTTCAACGCCGAAGTGACCGGAGTCCACGCTACCGGCGCAGGCTGGACTGTGACCACGCGCAATGGGGGCGCGGAGCCGTTCGACGCGGTTGTCGTCGCTTCGGGGCACCAGTCGGTGCCGCGCCATCCGCCTTTTGCGAGGGAATTCACCGGGGCCTACATTCACGCCCATGAGTACCGCGTTCCCGAACCCTTTGCCGAAAAGCATGTGCTGGTGGTCGGCATAGGCAATTCAGCCTGCGACATTGCCTCCGACATCTGCGCCCACACCGCCAGCACGACCATTGCCGCGCGGTCGCCCGTGCTCCTGATGCCACGCATGTTTCTTGGCGTGCCGACGTCGCGGGTGCTGGCCAAGCTGGAAAAACCCTGGATGCCCTGGCCCTTGCGCCGCGCGATCCGCACCACCATTGCACGCATGGCCCATGGCACGATGGAACAGTGGGGCTTTCGCACGCCGAAAACCCGGACACATCCGGCCGGGCATCACCTGTTGATCGGGCACTTCATCTGGGGCCGGATTACCGCGAAACCAGGCATACGCGCGGTGCAGGGCCGCACGGTCACCTTTGACGACGGTACGTCCCGCGACTTTGATGCGATGATCGCCGCCACGGGTTATGAGGTCGAGACCCCGTTCCTGTCTCCCGAGCACGCGCCGATGAAGGGGCATTGGCCGGACCTGTTTCATCGCGTCGTCAAACCGGGGGTTCCGGGCCTATATTTCGTGGGGTTCTTCAATGTGTCGGGGGGCGGCAACATCCGTATGATGGACGATCAGGCCGAATGGGTTGCCGCGCTTGAAACCGGAGAGGTACGGCTGCCGCCGACCGCAGACATGCACGCCGCGATCAAGGCCGAACGGGCCCGCATCGCCCGGCTTTACCCCGACAGTCCCCGCTACGGGCTGGAGCTTGAACCGATGGTCTATCGCGCGGACCTGGCGCGGGAATTCAGGCGGGCGCGTCGCGCGGACGCCTGACCGTCGTGCGCTGGCTACTGAATTGCCGAAAACGCCGTCGGCTTCAGGATCATATTCGAGGCCTTGCCGACAATGATGCCGTCGCGCTCGGAGTCAGCCAGCGCCTCAAGCCATTCCGGGTCGGCGGCAAAGGTGTTCCACAGCCGTTCGCGTTCCCCCAGCGACTCCCACGCCAGCATGTAAACCAGTTCCAGATGCGATGGCCCGATCACAGTCGTCCAGAACCCGACCTGCCGGATGCCGATACGGTCCCATATGTTCAGAGTGCGCGTCTCGAACCGTTTCAGCATTGCGGGCATCCGGCCCGGCAGCACTGAGTATATGCGAAGTTCGTGGATCATCGTTGCCCCCCTTCAGCGCGCGGTATACCCGCCGTCGATCACCAGTTCCGCCCCTGTGACGAACTTGGATTCGTCCGAGGCGAGGTACAGAACGCCATTGGCGATGTCGTCGGGTTCGCCCAGATGACCGACGGGTTGCAGGGCGTCATAGATCGCTTGTGCCTCTGCCGGATCGTTGAACCGCGCCATCGCCTTGCGCAGCAAAGGCGTGTCGATGAAGCCGGGATGAATGGAATTGCAGCGCACATTCAACCGCGCCTCGGCGCAGGAAAGTGCGACCGACTTGGAATACAGTCGCACCCCGCCCTTGGAGGCGTTGTAGGCGCCCAACCCCGGAAGCGCGGTCAGCCCCATCACCGACGAAATGTTGATGATCGATCCGTTCACCGGATCGCTGTCGCGCATCAGCGCCAACTGATGCTTCGTGCCCAGAAACACCCCGTCCAGATTGACCGACATCACCATGCGCCAGTCGGCAAGCGTGGTGTCAGAAGGAAAGCTGCGGCCCGCGTTGGTGCCCGCGCTGTTGACCGCGATGTTCAACCGGCCATAGCGGGCGCGGATTGCCGCCATCAGGTCCTGCCAAGATGCTTCGTCTGCGGCATCCAGGTGCGCGGCCATACCCTCGCCGCCAGAACCCCGGATTTCAGCCAACACGCGTTCGGCACCTCCGATGTCCAGGTCTGCCAGCACGACCGCCGCGCCTTCGCGGGCCAGCACCCGTGCTGCCGCCGCGCCAAGCCCGCTGGCCCCGCCGGATATGATGGCGACCTTGCCCGCTACCCTGCCCATTTCACGCTCCTTGCCCTCTCAGCCATTCATCAGACGCGGCAGCCACAGGATGATGTCGGGGCACCACACCAACAGCAACACCACCACAAAGTCGGCCAGCAGAAAGGCCATGACCGGGTTGCCGAATCATCGAATAACTGTTGATTAATTTTTTTATCAGACCATTAATGAGTTGGATACCGTTTTCACAGGACGGGGCGACTCGGGTCGGACGAAGGACGCGGAGATGATCTGGAAAGTCGGAATGCCGAACCTTGGCCACATGATGGATGAGGCAATGGTTGCCTTCGCCGACTACGATACGATTTGCGCCTCGGTCGAACGCACAGGGCGTGCCGTGGTGGTGAACGAAGCGACGTTGACCTGTTCGGTCGCATCTGAAATCTCCGCAACGATCGGCGAGCGGTGCTTTGGCTTTCTCGACGCGCCGGTGCGGCGGATCGGCTCGCCCTGTGTGACCAAACCGTCCACTCCGGGTCTGGAGAAGCTGGCTTACCCTTCGGTGGACGGGATCGTGGAAACGATCGCGCGCATGATGCCGGGGCGGCGCGTGGCCTGACGGTCGGATCGGAACGGGAGAAGCCATGACAGAGTTTCATGACAGGCAGTTCGTGGTGACGGGGGGCGCAGGGGCCATCGGCGCCGAATGCGCGCGCCAGTTGCTGGAGCGTGGTGCCCGCGTTCTGCTGGTCGATATCCATGACGAGCGCCTCGCCGAGGTGATGAGCACGTTCCGCGGTAACGATCGCGTGGCAGCGCATGTGTCTGCGCTGTCCTCGCCGGCCGAAGCAGCGGCTGCGCTGGCGGCGCCCGGGCGGCCCATCCACGGGATCGTCAACATGGCGGGCGTGTTTGACCACGACCCGATGGACCCTGACGACCATTCGGTGTGGGACCGCGCCATCGCGGCGAACTTGACGAACGCTTATGACCTCGCTGTGGCCTATCAGACGGCGCGCGACCCACGGGCGCTCGGACGGATTGTGCTGTGCAGTTCGCTGGCGTTCCGGCGCGGAGCGCCGGGGCGGGTGGCCTATTGTTCGGCCAAAGCAGGGATTGTAGGTATGACCCGCGCGCTGTCGCGCGAATTCGCACCGCATACGCTGGTGAATGCCGTGGCCCCGGGGCTGATCCGCACCCGGATGACCGAAGCTGTGGTTCAGGAACGGGGAGACCAGTATCTGGCCACCATTCCGCTGGGTCGGTTCGGCACGCCTGCTGACGTGGCGGGGCTGGTGACGTTCCTGTGCAGTGATGCCGCGTCATTCATCACTGGCCAGACCATCAACGTTGATGGCGGCATCTGGAATTCCTG
>JAUXPG010000035.1 GCA_030683915.1 Gemmobacter sp. | reverse complement strand
AGTTTCACCCCCGGCGCGTCCTTGGGCACAAGGATCATGGAATGCTGCGCGTGCCGGGGCGCGTCGGGGTTGGTTTTCGCCATCACGATCAGCAGGGTGGTGCGGTTGTCGCCTGCACCCGAAGTCCACCACTTGCGCCCGTTCAGCACATAGTCGTCGCCGTCGCGCACCGCCGACAGGGCGATGTTGGTGGCGTCAGAGCTGGCAACGTCGGGTTCTGTCATCGAAAACGCAGACCGGATCGTGCCATCGAGCAGTGGTTTCAGCCAACGCTCCTTATGCTCATCGCTGCCGTAGCGCTCGATGATTTCCATGTTGCCGGTGTCGGGCGCGGCGCAGTTGAACACCTCGGGGCCAATATAGGACCGCCCCATAAGCTCACAGAGAGGGGCATATTCAAGGTTGGTCAGGCCGGCGCCCAGATGGCTTTCGGGCAGGAACAGGTTCCACAGGCCCTCTGCGCGGGCCTTTGCCTTCAGTTCTTCCATGACAGCCGGGCTGTCCCATCGGTCGGCTAGCTCGTCCTGCTGGCCGAAGTAGGTCGGCTCGGCGGGGATGACATGGGTTTCCATGAAATCGCGTACACGGTTTTGCAGATCCACCGAGCGTGGGCTGAACGGAAACATGTGTGTGTCCTCTCCGGGGGCTTGAGCCGCGTTGTCTGCGGCAACTCTAGGCAATAAATAACCGCCCGTCCAGTCGGTTGTTTTAATTTACCTGCGGCATCCTGTCGTCCGCCACCAATGACAAAGGGGCACGGCAATGCCGTGCCCCTTTCAGGTGCCGCGCTTGGATCACATGCGGCTCAACGCGTCCCGCCCGCCGAGCAGCATGGCCATGATGACCCCGATGGCGGTGACGCCGGTCATGATCAGCGCGATTGCCGCCACCACGGGGTATCCGCCGTTCCCCCAGTAATCGAACAGCACGGTTCCCATCACCTGATTTCGGGGAGTGCGGATCAGGACGGATGCGGTGAATTCATGGGTCAGCAGCACGAACATCAGTGCGGCGGCGCCACCCAGTGTTGACCGCATCAGTGGAAGCGTGACCCAGAGATCGGTTTTCAGATAGTTTGCACCACAGACGCGCGACGCCTCGATATAGGCCGTGCCCAATTGCATCATCCCCGACAGTTGCATCCGCGTCGTAAAGGGAAGCATCAGCGTGACATACACGATCACGATCAGCCAACGGCTACCGTACAACATCAGCGGTTGGGTGGAGTAAGCCAGCAGAAAGCCCACGCCAAAGATCACCGCCGGCACGCCAAGCGGAAGCGCGACGATCACGTCCATCAGCATCCGCAGCACCGGATAGCGCCGCCCCCGCAACGTCACCACGGATACGATAAACCCGATGACAAGGGCGATCGCCACCGCGAGCAGCGAGGTGGTGACACTGTTCCAGATCGCACCCACGATCACCGATTCGCCAAAGACCACACGGAAATTGTCCAGCGACATCGCCGACCATTTCGGATTGGCGCTCCAGAACGGCGACAGCGACAGGATGCCAAGCGAAACCAGCGGCGCCAAAGTGGTGACGACAAAGTAGGTGAATATCCCGGCTGCGGCCAAGCCCGAAGGTTTGCCCGCCGGTCGAAAGGCCCGTCCGCCATGGGTGATGTAACGGGCCTGATCCCCCAGCATGATCTTTTGCCCGAACACCATGATCAGCCCGAAGATCAGAAGCGGTGATCCGATGGCGGCGGCGGCGGCGTGGTTCACAGGTTCATTCTGGGTGGCGAAATACATGTCGGTGGTCAGCACCGTTATGCCTTGGTTGGTGCCCAGCAGCAAAGGCGCGGTGAACTGGCCCAGACCAAGCAGCAACGCGACCCCGCCGCCGTAGACCAGCACAGGGCGCAGCAGCGGCAGGGTGATCTGGAAGAACACCCCGAACGCCGAGGCGCCCGAGGTGCGCGCGGCCTCCAGCAGTTCGGAGTTGATGTTTTTCAGCCCCGAGCTGACGAACAGATAGACAAAGGCCGACAGCGCAAATCCGGTGATCGCGACGATCCAGAACAGCGAATAGATGTCGGCAGGGCCAAACCGCAGGTCAGACCACCACGGCAGGTTGCGGAGCAGTGCGTTGATGTATCCGGGGCGTGGCGACAACAGGAACGCCCAGCCCGATACGCTGGCGACGGCCGGAATGACGATGGGCAGCACCGGCAGCACGCGCAGCCATTGCAGTCGTGGCGACAACTGTGTTGCCCACCACGCCAGAAGCGTTCCGAACACCAGCGCCACAATGGTCGAGCCGACCGCCAGAGCCACAGTATTGCGGATCGTGGTCCAGATGGCGGCCCGCCCGAAGGCATCCAAATAGCCCTGACCGCCATTTGCAAAGGCCAGCCCCTGAATACGCACCAGCGGCAACAGCACCAGAACGCCCAGCAGCGCCACGAACCCCGCCAACGCGATGCGCTTCATCGCAAAGCCGGTCGCCTTGTTGCGCAGCAGATCAGCGGCCATCGCGCGCACCTCCGACCGGATTGCCGGCCAGCCGCTGACCATCCGGCGCGTAGAAGGCCGCACGGTCGGCGGCGAACCGAACGCAGGCCGCGCGGCCCGGTTCCAGCCCGCCCTGTCCGCTTCCGGGCAAGGTGCGCCCTTGCAGCCGTCGGGCGCCAACCCGGACAACCACGTCCGAGAACCGCCCGGCGAAGGCCACATCCTCGACCTCGGCGACAAAGCCTGCGGAGCCACCGGGCAGTGCGGTGCCTTGTGGCTCGACATAGGTATCCTGCGGCCTGACGCGGGCGACGATGCTGGAACCCGCGCGCAGCGATTCGGGCACGCCCTGCACCACTGTCCCATCCTCCAGGCACCAGTGGCCATCGCGCCGCTCCATCGGCAACCGTTCGGTCATGCCCATGAACCCGGCGACATATTCGGTTGCAGGCTCCTCGAACACCCGCTGCGCGGTATCAAGCTGTTCGATGGCGCCTTTGTTCATGATCGCGATGCGGTCCGCCAGTGACAGTGCCTCGGTCTGGTCATGGGTCACAAAGACGGCCGTGAAATGCAGGCGGCTGTGCAGTTGGTGCAACTGGCTGCGGACCTGATCGCGCAAGCGGGCGTCAAGGTTCGACAGCGGTTCGTCAAACAGCACAAGCCCCGGCCGCGCCACCAGCCCGCGCGCCAAGGCGACGCGCTGTTGCTGGCCGCCCGACAACTGCCCCGGATAACGGTCCAGCAGGCCATCGACCTCCACCAGTTTCGTTGTATCCTCGACCCAGCCTTCCTGCAGTCCGCGGGTCAGTTTGCGTGCGCGCAGCGGGTATTCCACGTTTCGGCGCACGGTCATGTGTGGCCAGAGCGCGTAGGACTGGAACACCATGCCAATGTCGCGCTTTTCGGGGGGCAGATCGACGCCGCGGCCGGCGTCCAGCGCCAGTGTGCCACCAATGGTGATCCGCCCGCGATCGGGCGATTCGAGTCCGGCAAGGCACCGCAACGTTGTCGTCTTGCCACAGCCCGAAGGACCGAGCAGCACAAGGAATTCCCCGTCACCGATCGTCAGGCTCAGGTTATTTGCAGCCACGGTGGGCGGTTTGCCTCGAAATTCCTTGTGCAAGCCTTCGATGCGGACTTCCGCCATGCCGTCTCCCTCCCCCGTGCGCGCGGCCGTTGCAGGCCAGTCTTGGACCGGGAATGTGGCGCGGACACCCCGGAACGGCGGTCAATGAATTATCAACCGACCAGTCGAACTAATATAAATCCGGCGACCAAGTCAATCCTGTTCGACTGACGCGGCATTGGCAATGGGGGCGGCAGGACGGGGCGCTTGACAACTTGATCCGGGAATGTCACCACACTTAATATTAAACCGCCCGGTTGGTCGGTTATAAATCCCGAGGCGCCGATGTCATCACCCTCCTATCCCCGCCTGTTCTCGCCCTATCGTCAAGGGCGGTTGGACCTGTCAGGCCGTCTGGTGATGCTTCCGCATGGCACGGCCATGGTCCGCGACGGCGTGCCCACCGACGATGACATTGCTTATTACGCGGCGCGAAGCCGAGGGTTGGGGCTTGTGATCACCGGCGCCACAGCGGCCACACCGGATGCGGCCTATCGCGCGCGCATCCTGACAGAAGCCTGGAATCCCGACGCGCGCGCCATCCTGCAGCGCCGCTGCGACGTGGTGCATGCCGCGGGGGCAAAGATTGTCGGGCAGCTTTGCCATCTGGGGCGCGAAAGCACCGGAATGGAATCCGAACATGCGCCGAAAGCCCCGTCTGCCGTCCGAAGCCCGCGCGACCCCTGGCCGCCGCAAGAGATGGACGAAGCGCACATCCTGGCCTTCATCGACGGCTTCGCCGACGCTGCCCTGAAGCTTCAGGCCTCGGGGTATGACGGCGTTGAACTGCACGCTGCGCATGGATATTTGTTCGCGCAATTCATGTCGCCCGCCACCAACCGGCGCCGCGACGATTGGGGCGGAAGCTTGGAAAACCGCGTGCGGCTGGTAACAGAAACCGTGGCCCGCGTGCGGGCTGTCTGCCGCCCGGATTTTGTAATCGGCGTGCGGCTTTCTGCGGACGAAGAGACCGCAGATGGTCTGGGCGTGCGCGATACGGTGGGTATCGGGCAACTGTTGGCCCGGCAGGGCGAGACGGATTACCTCAATATCACCATCGGAATGCGCGGCGCCTATGTAAAGGACGCGACCCACCCTGCCGCCCCAGCCGCCCGTGCCGCCGGGATCATCCGCAAGGAAACCGGACTGCCGGTCATTGTGGGGCAAAAGATCCAGACCCCCGATTTGGCCGAAAAACTCCTTGCGGATGGCATGGCAGATTTGGTGGGTATGGCGCGGGCGCTGATCGCCGACCCGGACTTTGCCGAAAAGGCCCGGTCCGGCAAGGCCGGGCGCATCCGTCCGTGCGTCGGCCTCAATCAGGATTGCCGGGCGTTCTCGCCCCATCTCCACTGTTCGGTGAATCCGGAAACCGGCCGCGAAACCCGTGCGCCTTTTGATCGCATCACGCCCGCCGCACCAAAACGGCTGGCCGTCATCGGCGGCGGCCCTGCGGGGCTGGAGGCGGCGCGCATCGCGACGCTGCGCGGGCACAAGGTCACGATCTTCGAAGCGACCGGGGCGCTCGGCGGGCAGTTTCTGCTTGCGGCCAGCCTGCCGGGGCGCAGCGGGCTGCTCCGCATGGTGGATCATCTTGTGGACGAGATGCGCCATGCTGCGGTGGACATCCGGCTGAACACTCCGGTTGACGATCTGTCGGTCTTGGATGCCGCGTTCGATGAAGTGATCGTGGCCACGGGCGCCGTGCCCGCCAGCCTGCCGGACTCGGCCGGGCCACTGCCGACGCTAAGCTGGTCCGATGTGTTGCGCGATGGCGCGCCAGTCCCGTTTGGCGCAGGGCGCGCCGTTTTTGCCGACGACGGTACGGGGTTCTGGTTCACCTACGGGGTGGCCGAAATGCTGGTTGCGGCAGGTTGGCATCTGACGCTGATCACAACCTCGGCTGCCCTCGGCGGGCACCTGCCGCATGAAAGTGTCGCACCGATGCTGGCGCGCCTTGGGGCGGGAGGAACGGATTTCCGGGTGCTGATGGCGGTGGAGACGACGGGCGCCGATGGCGTGACCGCCGTCAACTTGACCTCGGGCGCCGAAGCCCACATTCCTGCAGATCTGCTGGTGGTCCAAACGGGCCGCATTGTCGCGCCGAAACCGCGCCAAGGCGCGTTGCCAGTTCATCTGATCGGTGATTGTGTCACCCCCCGCCGCATCACGCACGCGCTGTTCGAAGGTCAGCGTCTGGCTCGCAGCCTCTGACCCCGGAGTCCCCATGACCGATTTGATCGCCCCCGGTTTTGTTGACCGCCTTTCCCGACTGGAGGGGCGTGTTGCCCTTATCTTGGGCGGTCACGGCGAACTGGCGCGTGCCTTGGCAGGTGCCTTGGCCGATCGCGGGGCGCAGGTGGCGCTGGCGGCGCGTAAATTGGCGCAATGTGAGGCGCTGGCGGCCGAAGTCGCAGAACGGTTCGGCGTGCGAACCTTGGCACTGGCATGCGACATTGGTGACGAAGCGCAGGTGCAGGCCACCGTGGCCGAAGTGGCCCGGCAGTTCGGCCGTCTGGACATCTTGGTCAACAACGCCGGGACCAGTTGGTCAGCACCGCCCGAAGACCTGCCTTTGTCGGGCTGGAACAAGGTGATGGCCGTCAACCTGACCGGCGCCTTCGTCGCGGCGCGCGAGGCAGGACGCATCATGTTGGCGCAAGGCGCAGGTGCGATCATCAATATCGCATCGACGGGCGGGCTGACCTCTTTCACGCCGGACCGTGCGCAGATCGTGCCCTACACAACCTCAAAGGCCGCGCTGATCCATCTGACGCGCGATCTGGCGGCGCAATGGGCGGAGCGCGGCGTTCGGGTAAACGCCATTGCGCCGGGCCAGATGGAATCGGGCCTGACCCTGAGCGTTCCCGATGCCACCGTCGCTGCCATGCGGGCCGACATTCCCATGCAGCGGCTGGGGCGGCCCCACGAACTTGCCGCCGCCGTGGCCTTTCTTGCGTCGGATGGCGCAAGCTATGTCACCGGGCAGACCCTGGTGATCGACGGCGGCCTTACGTTGCGCTGACCAACAAAGGAAGCCTCATGACCGATATCGTCATCCTGTCCGCCGTCCGCACCGCCATCGGCGGGTTCGGCGGCAGCTTGTCCACACTGGCGCCCAGCCGCCTTGGCACCATCGCCGCCCGCGAGGCATTGACCCGCGCACGGCTAGACCCGGCGCGCATCGGGACCATCGTCTTCGGGAACGTCATCGTCACCGAACCCCGCGACATGTATCTGTCGCGCGTTGTCGGGATCGAGGCGGGCGTCCCCGAGCGCACGCCCGCGATGAACGTCAACCGGCTGTGCGGGTCGGGCGCGCAGGCCATCGTGTCGGCGGCGCAGGCGCTGATGTTGGGGGATGCCGATTTCGCACTGGCCGGCGGCGCCGAATGCATGAGCCGCGCCCCCTACGCCCTTGCTGCTGCACGGTTCGGGCAGAAGATGGGCGACACCGCTGCGGTTGACATGCTGACCGCGACGCTGACCTGCCCTTTCGGCACGGGCCACATGGGCATCACCGCCGAGAACGTGGCCGCCGAACAAGCCATCACGCGCGCAGATCAGGATTCGTTTGCACTGGAAAGCCAAAGGCGCGCCGCTGCCGCAATCGCGGCAGGGTATTTCAAGGCCGAGATCGTGCCTGTCGAGGTGTCGACCCGTAAAGGAATGGTGCAGTTCGATACCGACGAACACCCCAAGTTGACCAGTTCCGACGCTCTGGCCGCGCTGAAACCGGCATTCCACAAGGATGGTTCGGTCACCGCCGGGAACGCGAGCGGCATCAACGACGGGGCGGCGGCGGTGGTGCTGGCCCGGGCCGATGCGGCAGAGCGAGCCGGACTTGCACCGCGGGCGCGCATTCTGGGCTACGCTGTCGCGGGCGTGGCGCCGCGGGTGATGGGCTACGGCCCCATCCCGGCGGTGCAGCAACTTTGTGCCCGAACCGGCCTTGCGCTGTCCGATTTCGACGTCATTGAATCGAACGAGGCGTTCGCCGCGCAGGCGTTGGCGGTCAACCGTGGTCTTGAACTGGACCCTGCGCGCGTGAATCCGAACGGCGGCGCCATCGCGCTGGGGCATCCGGTCGGCGCCACAGGCGCGATCCTGACGGTCAAGGCGCTGCACCATCTGGAACGCACCGGCGGGCGGCGCGCGCTGATCACCATGTGCATTGGCGGCGGGCAAGGCATCGCGCTGGCGATTGAAAGGGTATGAGCATGGCTCCGGTTCTTGTGGACGTCTCGGAGGGTATCGCCCGGTTGTCTTTCAACCGACCCGAAGCGTTGAACGCCCTGGACCCCACGATGTCGCGCGCCTTTGTCAGCGCTGTGCGGCAGGTGCTGGCCGACCCCGGATGCCGGGTGGTGGTTCTGTCGGGGCAGGGGCGCGGGTTCGTGGCGGGTGGTGATCTGGCGGCATTTCGGGCGGCGCCAGACAAGGCGGCTTTGGCGCTGGAGATCATTCCCGATTTCAACGCGGCCCTTCTGGCGTTGGCGCAGGCGCCGCAGCCCGTGCTGGCGTTGCTGCACGGGCCGGTGGCGGGGGCCGGAATGTCGATTGCCGCGATGGCCGATCTGGCCGTGGCTAGCGCAGATGCGACCTTCACCATGGCCTACCCGCGCGTGGGCGCGCCGCCGGATTGCGGCGGGTCGTGGGCGCTTCCGCGCCTGCTTGGCCAGCGCAAGGCGTTGGAACTGGCACTGCTGTCGCCCACGCTCGACGCGGCCGAGGCGTTGCGCATCGGGTTCGTCAATCGGGTGGTCGCAAGCGACGCGCTGGAGGCGGAAGGATTGGCCATCGCCTGCCGTCTGGCCGCGGCCGCGCCGCTGGCGCAGGCGCACACCAAGGCGTTGATACGGGCGGGGTGGTCGGCTGCACTGGAAACCCAGTTGCAGGCGGAACAGGATGCCTTCGCCGCCTGCGCCGCCACACAGGATTTCGCCGAGGCGCTGGACGCCTTTTTCGCCAAGCGTCGCCCGGTCTTTACCGGGAACTGACCCTGAACGGAGTCTGCCATGACTGATCCGACCTTATCGCACGGCATCCGCCGTGCCGCTGTGCTTGGTTCCGGCTCCATGGGGGCAGGGATCGCGGCGCAGTTCGCAAATGCCGGCGTGCCGGTGGATCTGCTGGATATTGCCGGGCCCGATGGCGACCGCGACGCACCGGCGCGCACGGGGCTTGCCCGCGTTGCGGGCGCCCGCGGCTTTGCTGCACCCGAGGCCGAGGCCCGCGTGCGCATCGGGAATGTCGAAGACCATCTTGACCGGCTCGGGCAGGCCGACTGGATCGTTGAAGCTGTCATCGAGCGACTCGACGTCAAGCGCGCATTGTTTGCCCGGCTTGATGCGGTGCGCCGGCCCGGTTCCGTGGTGTCCTCCAACACCTCGACCCTGTTGCGGGCCGATCTGATTGCCGGGCAGTCGTCGGCCTTTGCGCGGGACTTTTTCGTCACTCATTTCTTCAACCCGCCGTGGCTGATGCGGCTGGTAGAGCTGGTGGGCGGGCCGGAAACCCCGCCCGGCCAACTGGACCGCGTGGCAGATGCGAGCCGCGCTGTGCTGGGGAAGGTGCCGGTGATCTGCCGCGACACGCCCGGCTTCATCGCCAACCGCATCGGCTGTTTCTGGATGGCGGCGGCGGCGCTGGAAGCCACGCGCCTGGGCCTGACCCCCCAGGAAGCCGACGCCGTGCATGGCGCCATGGGCATTCCCCGCACCGGGGTCTTTGGGCTGTTCGATCTGATCGGGATTGACCTTGTGCCGCATGTCTGGGGCAGCCTTCACAATAGCCTGCCCCCGGATGACGCCTTCCAGCGGTTCAACCTTCCGGCCAATCCGCTGTTCCGCCAGTTGGTGGCCGAGGGGCGGCACGGGCGAAAGGCAGGTGCCGGGTTCTATCGCAAGGCGCCCGACGGGTCCCGTGATATGCTGGATCTGGCGACCGGCCGCTATGTTGCGGAAGCCCCGGCGCCGGTGCTTCCGGGCGGTGGCGACCTTGCAGCGCTGATCGCCGACACCGGCCCACTTGGCCGCTATGCCGCTTCGGTCCTTGCGCATGTCGTGGCCTATGCCGCTGCGCATGCGCCGACAATCGCAGCGGATGTGGCCGCCGTCGACACCGCTGTGGAACTGGGATACTCGTGGCGGGAAGGTCCGTTCCGGCTGGCGGACCGTGTCGGAGCTGGACATGTAGCCGACCGCTTGCGTGCGGATGGGGCGTCGGTTCCGCTGCTGTTGTCGGCGGCGGCCGCGATGGGCGGGTTCTATCGCGATGGCCGCGCCCTGCGCAGCGACGGAGCGCGCCGCAGCACGGTCTGAGTTTGACGGCTTAAAGGAACCTGCGCGATGGGTGATCCCCTCGCGCAGGTATTTTCCTGTTGCAGATAAAGAAGGCCGGCGGACCTTTCGGTGCCGCCGGCCAGACCGGGCCGCTATGGGAGCATCGCGACCGAAGGGATCAGTTCGCGCCGAACAGGGCGGTGAACTTGTCCTGGAACGCTTTGACGTTCTCGGGCGTCAGCTTGGACAGGTCGGGGCGGCGAACGTCATCCATGTAACCGACTGCACCGGGCACGTCGGGCAGCGAGGACGCAGCCTTGCGTGCGATGGCCGATTGACCTTCTTCGGTGATCATGAAGTTCGCGAGCAACTGAGCCGCGTTCGGATGCGGGGCGACCTTCATCACGTTCGCATAGAAACGGGCGCCCCAAATTGTCTTGGCAAAGCCCGATTCGACCGGGGCTCCGGCGGCCTTTTCATCAACCTGCGGTTCGCCAAACAGGATGACCGCGACCTCGCCAGCCGACAGCGCCTGCGCGGCGGTCAGTGCGCTCGGATAGATGCGGGGTTTCATCTTCGCCAGACGGTCCGTGAAATCTTCGCCGTAGTTTTCATGCAGATAGAAGTAGAAATCGACGATGGTCGAGACAGACGGGCGCGGAATGGCGATCAGGCCTTCCAGATCGGCACGGAAGATATCGTCGTAATCCTTGATCCCGTCGGGCACCAGTTCGGTGTTCCACGAATAGGTCAGGATCGTGGCGTTCGATTCGAAGGACACGCCGCGGGGCATGCGTTCGGCCTTCTT
>JAUXPG010000474.1 GCA_030683915.1 Gemmobacter sp. | reverse complement strand
AAGGTTGCGCGCCGCTGCCGGGCCCGCGTTGGTCGTCAGGCGAAAGGCGCTGACGCGGGCATCCTGCGCCAGATCCTGCGCGCACTCATAGGTTTCGTCGGGCGAGGCATCATCGACGATGATGACCTCGACACGCACATCGGTTTGCGCCAGCGCCGAAGCCACGGCGGCGGGCAGCGTCTGGGCCGCCTTCCACGCGGCGATGATGACCGAGATTTGCGGCGCGTGCAGGGTCATGACCACACCGGGCGATAGTGCGGCTGCACGACCGCGCTGCGCTGGTCGCTCATCCGCAACAGCAGATAGGGCACCAGAAACGACCCGGCGGTATAGGGCGTCAGGAAGTCGATTTCGACGAACGACCGGATCACGAAGATCAGCGACAGCGCGGCGCAGACCGCCGCCGCGCCGTGGTGGCGGGTGTTCATCAGCGTGCGCAGCGTATTGCCCAGCAGTGCAACCGTCCACGCCCCGACCAGCGCGACGCCGGTCAACCCCAAGGCCACATAGCTTTCGATCAGCGTGTTGTGAAAGTGGAACCCGGTGCGCCCGGTGATGTAGAATTCCAGCCACAACTCCTCGGCCTCGGGGCGGTGATGCACCCAGAAGGCAAAGTAGCCGAGCCCGACCAACGGGTTGCGTTCGCCATACAGGATGCCTTGGCTCCACAGATAGGTGCGCCCGGTCAGGGTGGAATCCTTGCCGAACACCATGAAGATGGTGTCCAGCGCGCCAACTTGAATGGCCAGCCCCACCAACCCTGCAACGATGCACATCAACAGCACGATGCTTTGCGCGCGGCTGGAGATGGTGATGAACATCACCCCCAGCACCACGGCCGCCGTCATCAGCCCCGCGCCCATCGCAAGGACCGAGGTGGCAGAATCCGACAGCACCAGCGTCCAAAGCGCAAAGGCCGCGATCCCCAACGCGACAAGGCGCAGCACCATCGGCACACGCGACATCACCACTGTCGCAAAGGCGAACACCGTTGTCAGCGAGGCATAGAAACCAAGTTGGTTCTTCGACTGGAACGCGCCCTGCATCGCGTAGCTGGCATCGACGAAATCGTAGCCGTATTTGCCCTCGGCATGGGAATATAGCAGGATGATGAATCCCCCGAGCAGACCCCCGAGCGTCAGGTCACGCACCGCAACGATACGCGCCGCGATCAGGCCGCATATCACCGTGGTCGCGTACTGAATGGATGCGCGCAAGGTAACGGCGGTGGCATCGGACCACAGGGTCGACAGCACGGCAACCGCTGGCAGGGCCAACACAAAGACAACCGGGCGGATGTGCGACAACAGGATTTCCGGCGCCAGAAGCAGAAGGGGCAGCCAGCAGGCATAGAACACCAGAATCGAGATCTGGCCCCAGATGGTGGAATAGGCGAACACGAACAACGAAACCGCCACCACCGGAATGGCATAGAGGCTGTTTTCACCCGGGTTCAGGATCCGCGCGCGCGGGATGGCAAGACTCATCTGTCGTCCTGTGTGGTGGCCCTACGAGGTGCCAAGCGCGCGGATGCCAGTTTTGTTCCCTGCGCGGCGCAAATGATCCGGGAACCAACGGTGTTCCTGCACGGTTGTGGGATGTTGCGGCATTCGGGCCACAAGAACGGGGGCAACATGCGGATTTCAGGTCTGGTCAAGGCGGCGGTTCTGGTAGCGTGCGGCACAATGGCGCATGCGGGGGCAGAGGGGGCGGAACAAGCCGGGTTCGTCGAGGAGTTCGAACGGCTGGACCCGGCGCGCTGGTTCATCTCGGATGGCTGGACCAACGGGCCCCACCAAAGTTGCACATGGTCGCGCAAGGCGGTGGCGACGCAGGGCGGCGTGCTGCGGCTGAGCCTGACCCAAGGCGCGGGCGGGACGCAGGACCTGTTGTGCGGCGAAGTTCAGACGGTGGAGCGGTTCGGTTATGGCGTCTATGAGGCGTCGGTGCGGGTGCCGTTTGCGGCGGGCACAAATTCCAATTTCTTCACCTACATCGGGCCGGTGCACAAAGAGGCGCACAACGAGATCGACTTTGAATTCATCGCCCGCACGCGACCGACGTTGCAGACCAACACCTATGTGGACGGCAAGGGCGGGAACGAACGTCTGGTGCCGGTACGCAATGCAACCCAGTGGCACGACATCGCCTTCATCTGGGAACCGGGCCGCCTGCGGTGGTTCGTCGATGGCGAACAGATCCGCGTGCTGGAAGGCGACGCGGTGCCCGACACGGCGCAAAAGATTTACCTCAGCATCTGGTCCACCTCGGTGCTGACCGAGTGGATGGGCAACTTCACCTGGGAACGCCCGCTGGTGTTTCAGGTCGAACGCGTGGCCTTCAGCCCGCTTGGAACCAGCTGTCCTTTCGCGGGGTCGGTCCTGTGCAACGCGGAACTGGTGGGAACCATCACACCTGTGAAAAACGTGCCCTGAATCCCGGGAACATAGCGGCCAACCGCAACTTGTATCGCTGCAAACCTGCCACCAACGGGGTAACAGTATGGATACGAGACATGATACCGCCGCGTTTGATGCGGCGCTGCCGGCGGGCGACGATGGCTGGATGCCGCGGCGCGCCGATGGCGACGACCTTGCCAAGATGACGTTTGACCGTGTGGTTGCCGCGCTTGCGCTGGTGATGCTTGCGCCGGTGCTGTTGGCCATTGCGGCGTGGATTGCGCTGCGCGATCAGGGCCCGGTGCTGTTCGCCCATCCCCGGATCGGCAAGAACGGGCGGATGTTCCGCTGCCTGAAGTTCCGCACGATGGCGGTGGATGCCGACGCCATCCTGTCCCGCCACCTTGCCGAAAGTCCGGCCGCCGCTGCCGAATGGCGCGCGACGCAAAAGCTGCGCGACGATCCGCGGGTGACACGCCTTGGCAGGTTCCTGCGCCGCACGAGCCTTGACGAATTGCCCCAGCTTTTCAACATCCTGCGCGGCGAGATGAGCCTTGTCGGCCCGCGCCCCATTGTCGAGGCCGAGGTGCATCATTATGGCGCCGCGATCTTTGATTACATGTCGGTGCGTCCGGGTTTGACCGGGTTGTGGCAGGTCAGCGGACGCAGCGACGTTGGCTATACCGAACGGGTCCGGATGGACCAGCGCTATGTGCGCGACTGCACGCTGCGCAACGATCTGCGCATCCTGTGGCGCACTGTCGGGGTGGTGCTGCGGCGCGAGGGCAGCTACTGACCTGCGCTTTGCAGCGTCCCGCCAGCCGGTTTGCGGCTGGCGGGCCAGACTGCGGCACGACCGAGGAACCCAAGGCTCCAGCCCAGATGCATCAGCATGGCGGCGGGGCCGGCCCACAGCACATCGGACCGGCCCGCCTTGCGGGCCAGTTGCGTGCCAAACCCAAGGCACAGGCCGGCCCATGTCAGCGCCGGAGTCATCAGCGCCAGCCACACCCCTGAAGGCGCAACCATGGCCGCAGGCAGCGCGATGGCGGCAAGGATCACCGCAGGGCCGGTCAAAAGCGGGGCGGTCTGGCGCAGGCGCGGGGGCAGGCCGTGCTTGAGCAGCGTTTCCGCCCGCCCCGCTCCGAACCGCAGGTATTGCTGGAACAGCGCGCGCGGCGACTGGCGCGGGTGGTATCCGATCTGGGTGCGCCCGCTCAGCCAGATGCGGCCGCCGTTGCGGGTCAGCCGATGGTCGAATTCGGCATCTTCGTTGTGGGTCTGGGTGGCGTCATAGCCCCCGATCGCGCGGAACGCATCAAGCCGGATCAACGCATGATGCCCGTGGTCAATGAACCGTCCCCCCAGACCGGCCCGGTGGGCTGCGCCGCCGGTGCCCAGCACGCTGTTTTGCGCGGCGGCAACCCCGGCGGTGAACCCGCGCCGGGGCAGGGTGGTCATGGCGACAGTGACTGCGGTGGCGCCGGTGGCGTGCATGTCGGCCAGCAGCGCGGGAATGAAGCCGCGCGGATAACTGGCATGGGCATCCGCCCGCACGAGGACAGTGGCATCGCCGCCCAATTCCGCCACCGCGCGGTTCACCGCCGCGCTTTGGATGCGGTCGGGGTTGTGCAGCAGATGCACGCGGGGGTCCTTGATGCGCTGCACGATGCCGGGTGTGCCGTCGGTGCTGCCGCCATCGGCAACAACAAGGCGGGTTTCAGGCGGGCATCCATCCAGAAGGTCATGGACGACGGCTTCGATGTGTTCAGCCTCGTTCAAGGTCGGCACCACGATCAGCACTCGGTCATCCGGTTTGCGGGGCTTGGATTTCATGGCACGACGCGCCTTTCTGCCGGAAGGGAAGGGTCGCCTGCCAATGCACGCACCAGTGCCGCGCAATCTGCGCGGTCCGCGCGCCAGAAATGGCGCGGCAGCCGGTGCTGGCGGCGCAACAGGTCGCGGTAGGCGGGCACGTCAAGCGTTTCAAGCCAGCGCAGCACCGCAGGCGGGCTGGTGCCGGCCAGGGTCACGCCAATGTCGTGGCGCACCAGAAACCGCCCCGCCTCGCAGCCAAGGCGGGCAATCGGCACGCACCCGTTGTGGATGCTTTCATACAGCCGGTTGGGCAGCAGCCATTCCGAATTCGCCCCGGCCTCGTAAAGATCGACACACCACGCGAAATGCACCTGCCCGTAAAGCGGCCCGAGCTGCGCGGCATCATAGGGGCCTTCGTAGCGGACATGCGGCAACCGGGCGACCTGCCCTGGAAGGTCGGGAAAGATGGCGGGCGAGGGGCGGCCCCGGATCACCACTTCAAGCTGTCCAGCCGCAAGCCGCGCGGCCTCGGTCAGCACGGCCAGCGACGTTTTGCACCGCAAGGCGCCAAACCAGCCGATCTTCCATGGCGGACCGGCGCGCGGCGGGATCTGGCGCAGATCCACCGCGCCCTCCGCCAGATCAAGCACGCGGTTTTCCACGATCATGATGCGGTCGCCGAACACCGCGCCAAGGTGATGGGTGACAAAAGCGGGCGAACTGGTCATGACAAGGTCCACATGGGGCGCAAGCCGCTGTTCCAGCGCGCGCAGCGCCTTGCCCGCAAGGCTGGGCGCAGTCAGCAGGCGGTGGATATCGAGGCATTCGTAAATCAGTCTGGGGCGCCGGGCGAAGCCGGGCAGCAGGCTGACCGCGACGGCAAGCATTTCCGCATTGCGCGCGATCAGCACATCGGGCGCGCCCAGATGCGCCCACAGCCGCGCCCGCTGGCCCATGACAATGCCGCCCACCCGCAGCGCACGGGTGGCCAGCTTGCCGTCGGCGCTGCTGCCAAGGTCAAGGGCGTCGGGAATTGTCACCGTGCCGCGGCTCAGCCCGGCCAGTTTGACGGTTGCACCACCGGCCTGCAGCATCGCCAGACGGCGTTGGACAGCAGGATCGGTCAGGTCGTGGACGAGATATCCGATCTGCGTCAAGGCGGGCCTTCTTTGTGTCAGGAGTGCGTCATGGGCGAAACGCGTGAGGGGCAGGGAAGTTCCACCGCAATCGCCCCACCCGCCGCAACGAAAGCGGACAGGCACCGGAACAAGCCCGCGCTGAGCGTGTTCTCCTGCCGTGCGGACCGGGAACCCCCCGGGCTGCTACGCCCCACGACTGCCTTCGGCGCAACCGCGCCACGAGGGCATCGGGGCTGGACCTAGACACATGGAGTTCCAAGTATGTCACACCAGAAGATCCGTAAGGCTGTGTTTCCGGTTGCCGGACTAGGCACGCGGTTCCTCCCCGCGACCAAGTCGATTCCCAAGGAGATGATGACGCTGGTTGATCGTCCGCTGATCCAATACGCGGTGGACGAGGCGCGGGCTGCGGGGATCGAGGAATTCATTTTTGTGACGTCGCGCGGCAAGTCCGCGCTGGAAGATTATTTTGACCATGCGCCGCACCTGGAAAATTCGCTGCGGCTGGCGGAAAAAACCGATCTGCTGCGCACGCTGGCGGAAACCGACATGCGCCCCGGCGCCATCGCCTATGTCCGGCAGGACCGACCGCTGGGCCTTGGCCACGCGGTCTGGTGCGCCAAGCGCCTGATCGGTGACGAGCCCTTTGCCGTGATCCTGCCCGATGACGTGATCGCGGCGGACAAACCTTGCCTTCAGCAGATGGTCGAGGCGCACGCCGAAACCGGCGGCTGCATGATCGCGGTGATGGAGGTGCAGCCGTCGCAGATATCGTCCTACGGGGTGATCGATGTGGCCGAGGATCAAGGCAAGGTGCTGCGCGTGCGCGATCTGGTGGAAAAGCCGCGCCTGAATCCGCCGTCGAACCTTGCCGTCGTCGGACGCTACATCCTGACGCCGCAGGTGCTTGACCGGCTGGAAAAGGCCCGCACTGGGGCGGGCGGTGAGGTTCAACTGACGGACGCCATCGCCGACGAGGCGCGGGCGGGGTCGCCGGTCTTTGGCATGCGGTTCGATGGCATGCGCTATGACTGCGGGTCAAAGGCCGGTGCGTTGCAGGCGATGGTGGCTTTTGGCCTTGCCCGGCAGGAGTTGCATCACGAGTTTGCGGCCTTTCTGAACCGGACTGTCGCGCTTAACCGCGCGGCGGAGTGACCGGGGCAGGCCGGGCCTTGGGGCGCAGCATGGTGGCGACCAGCGCCACCGCCTCGCGCAGCGTGGCCCGGCCTGTGGGAAATGCGGCGATCACCCCCGCAACCACCCCGTAGGCCAGCGCCGCCCCAAGCAAAAGGGCGGGCACCGCCGCGTTCGGCAGCCACGGTTGCGCCGCCCAGACCACCGCGACGGCGACATGCCCGGCCAGCACCAGCGGCCCGGCCGACCCCACGACATCGCGTATCCCCACCGGCCCCGTGCGGCCCAGCCAGACCCAGAGCAGCGGCGTCTTGACATACTGCGCCACCGACAGCCCCACCGCGACCCCGAAGGCGCCATAGGGCAGCCCGATCACATAGGCGGCGACCGAGATCGCGGCCATCACCACGCCCCAGCTGACAAAATCCTTGGTCCGCCCCTGCGAAATGAACAGCCACGTCGACTGGCTGTTGAGCATGTGCAGCAGACCCGCAAACCCCAGCGCCTGAAATATCGGTGCGCTGGCATGCCACTGGGACCCAAGAGCCAGCGGGATCAGGTGATCAGCCAGCGCAATGGCGCAGGCGATGCCCGGCAACGACACCAGCAGCACCAGCCGCTGCACCCGCAGATAGGCGCTGCGGTAGCGGTGCGGTTCGTCCACCAGCCGCGACAGGCCCGGTATCATCACCCGCGACAGGGGGTGCGAAATCTGCGCCAGCGGAAACAGCAAAAGCTTGTAGGCGCGGTCATAGACGCCAAGCTCGCTCCCGCCCCAGGTGCGCCCGATGAGCACGTTGTCGGCGTTGTGCATGACAAAGTTGGACAGGTTGAACCCGGTGACCCCGGCGCCAAAGCCGAGCAGCGAACGCCCTTCGGGCACGCGGCGGGGCCGGCCGGGCAGCCAGCCTGCGCTGATCCATGTCAGCACGGTCGGAACCGTGGTGCCCGCGACCATGCCGGCATAAAGTGCCCAGTAATCGGGCCACACCATCGCCCAGGCCGAGGCGACGGCAAAGGCGGCGACCGCGCCCGTCGCGCTGATCGCGGCAACGCGGCCGAAGCGCATGCGCCTTTGCAGGATCGCGCCGTGCTGGGCCGCCGCGCCGCTGGTCAGCACGATCACCGACATCGCCGCGACCAGCGGGCCGACACGCGGGTCGCCGTAAAAGGCGGCAAACAGCGGCGCCGAGACGAACAACAGCGCCGCCAGCGAAATGCTGGCCGCCATGTTGACCCAGAACAGGAAACTCACCTGATCGTGCCGGATTCCGGGACGTTGGACTGTCGCCTGCAACAGGCCGAAATCCTGCACCATCCCGACCAGCGCAATGATGGGCGTGCACATTGCCAGCAGCCCGAAATCGGATGGCGACAGCAGGCGCGACAGCACGACCACCGATCCGATCTGGGTGGCCAGCAACACCCCTTGGGACAGCGCAGTCTGAAACGCGCCACGGCCGACACTGGACCGAAGCGAACCGGGTGGGGGGTCGAAAATGCTGTGCGCCAACGAATGACCGATCCTTGTGCTGCGGGCTCAACGCGGCGCGGGGCGCGAGGTTCCAACGCGCTGTGCATCGTACGCAAAATTCCGCGCGAAACGGGAACCGACGGTCGCGCGGCGTGTTGCATGGCAGCAACCCCAAGAAGGGTAGAGTGTCGTGGATGCATTGCCTGAAGACCGCGCTCGTGCCGCGCCCGATCTGACCACCGTCGCAAGCTGCGCGCTCCGCGGTCCGGACGCGACCGCGCTCAACATTGCCGTCATCATCCCCTATTATCAGCACTTGCCCGGCATCTTGCTGCGCGCGCTGCAATCGGTGGTCGCCCAGCGGTTGCCGCAGGGGGCGGGGTGGCATGTCGTGGTCATCGACGATGCCTCGCCTTGGCCCGCGCGGCACGAGGTTGCCTGCCTGCCGATGGACGTGCGCGGCGCGGTCACCATCCTCGAGCAGCCGAACGCCGGGCCGGGTGGGGCGCGCAACAGCGGCCTTGATTGGGTCGTCGCGCAAGCCGGACCCGACGGGGTGGCCGCGCGGTTCGATTATGTCGCGTTTCTGGACAGTGACGATACATGGGCCCCCGACCATCTGGCCGAGGCCGTGGCAGCACTGGAACCGGGCTATGACCTTTATTTCTGCAATCATCGCCGGTTCGAGGAACCGCGAAGCTATTTCGATTGCGTGCCCGCCGTGGGGCTGTTGCTGGCGCCCGATGCCAGCGGCATCCGCGTCATCGACCCCGAAGGCCCGGTCGTGGAAATCGCCCCCGAGGCGCTGCTGACCGCACAGTTGCACGCCTATCTCAGCCACACGTCCACGGTCGTCGTGCGGGCCTCGCGCGTGGTGTCACGGCGGTTCGACCCCGAGCTGCGGACCGCAGGCGAGGACCATCACTACTGGATCGGGCTGGCCGCCGACGGCTGCCCGGCGGTTGTGTCGGCCCGCAGCAACGTGCATTGCGGGCGCGGTGTGAACGTCTATTTCGGCGCGCTGGACTGGGATTCGCCCAGGGTGGTGGAGCGCGTGGGCCATCTTTTGCTGTTCCATCACAAGATCGCCCGCGATTTCCAGTTTTCGCCCGCCGACCGCATCTTTGTGCGCGAACGGGTGCGCCATTTCGAACGCGGCTACAGCTTTCTGTTCGTGCGCGCCTTGCTCAAGGGCAGGGTGCCTTCGCTTGGCATGCTGCGGCGCCTCTCGCTGGGGTCGCCGGGGCTGGCGCTGCAACTGCCCGCGCGGTTCTTGCGGGTGCTGACCGACCGCCGGGCCGGTTCGCGCCTATGGTAGCCCGCTGCGGTCCATCGGCGGAGGTTGGCCACCAAGCGGACCGGGGGCTTGCACAGCGCGCTCGATTCGCGGAACCTTTGGCGGGTCACCCATGCCGGACCGCACCGCTGGTCTTGGACCCCCACAGGGTCCGCACGACCCGCCCTTTGGTCCTCCGCAATTTTCAGAACCAGCAAAAGAAACGAGCCCGCAGATGACGGACCTGCCTGAGGTGTCGGTAGTCCTGCCGACGTTCAACCGGGATACCTACATTGCCGAGTCCCTTCGCTCGGTGTTGAACCAGACGCTTCCGCCCAAGGAAATCGTCGTCGTGGATGACGGCTCCACCGATGGCACCGCCGATGTGGTGGCGGCCTTCGCGCCGCGCGTGCGCTATGTCCGGCAGGAGAACGCGGGCAAGCTGACGGCGATTGCCACCGGAATGGACCTGACCAGCGGCGATCTGGTCTGGATCATGGATGATGACGACCTTGCCACCCCGCATGCCTTGGAGGCACTGGCCGCGCCCTTTGCCCGTGATCCCGAGGTGGTGCTGACCTATGGCCGCATGACCCGGTTCGCCGATGGCGACTCCGAGGCAGCGGACGAACTGGTGGATCACCCGACCGACGACCGGCCCTTTCTGGTGCAGATGATGGAAGACTGCTTTGTCACCGGGCATCCGTGCGTTCTGGCGCGCCGGGACCGGCTGGAGGCGCTGCGGCCCTTCGATCTGTCGGTCATTGCCTCGGTGGATTATTATCTGCACCTTGGCGTGGCGATGACCGGGCGATCTGAATTCGTGGACACCGTCGTGCTGCGCCAGCGCCAGCACAACGGGCTTCGCGGGCCCGCCCACGCCCGCTATACCGAAGCCGAGCGCAACGCGAAATGGATCGAGCATGACGCCTATTTGCTGCGCGGTATTCTCGAAACCGCGCCGTTGCAGGCATATCTCGATTCGCCACCTTGGGATGGCCGCACGCTGGACACCGAAGAACGGCGTCTGGCGCTGATCCAGAAGGCCGTGATCGCCGGGCGGAAAAAACTGTGGCCCGAGGCGCTGGACGCGCTGGAGGTGGCCATGGCCATCCTGCCCGAGGTGCCGATTTCCGAGCGCGAGCAGATGGTGCTGACCGGGATGCTGGGGTCGCGCTATGGCATTGACGAGGTCTATGCCTCGCCGGACATTCCGGGCGCGCTGCGCGCGATCATCATGCAGCGGACCGACCGCGAGGCGGCCTTGACTGCGCTGTCGCGCCCCTTGCTGCACGAAATGAAGATCGCGCGGCGCGAGGCGGACCCCCGACGCGCAGGCCGCGCCATCCAGTGCTGGGCGCGGCTGATGGACCTGCGGTCCACGCAGGCCGCGCTGCATTCGGCGCTGGGGCGCAACCTGAACCGGGCAGTGTCGCGGTTCAGGTTTACCTGACGGCGCCGAGGGGGCGCGGAACAACGCGCGCGGTCCGGGGGTTGGGCGGGCTTTGGGTGGAAAGGACACACCATGCCCGCAAAATCGAAATCGCAGCAAAAGGCCGCCGGTGCCGCGCTGGCCGCGAAACGGGGCGATGAACCCAAGGTCAAGCTGAAGGGCGCATCGCGTCAGATGCACGACAGCATGTCCGAAGGTGAGCTC
>JAUXPG010000412.1 GCA_030683915.1 Gemmobacter sp. | reverse complement strand
AACCCCAGAACGGCAAATAAAAGAAACATGCCGAACCGGCGCATTCCCCCGCCCATGCGGAAAACGAAGGCGGAGGTTAGGGTAAAGTTGACGACAGCGGCGGCCAGAAAACTGACCACCGCCGCCGCCAGAAGCGGCATTCCGGCCCACAGCAACAGCGTGAACCCCCCAAGGTCGACCACCGCCGCCGTTCCGCCGGTCAGGATGTAGCGCCCGAATTTGCCGCGGGTGTCCGCGCCAAGGAAATTGGTCATTTCGTCTGCCTGGCCTGCGACGGTCTAGTCGACGCCCTGCGCGGTGCTGTCGGCCAGTTCAATGAAATGCTGTTCGGCCAGGCGGTCCAATCCGGGCATGTCCACCAGCGTCGTAATCACCGCGACACTGGCGGCGGCCACGGTCAGCAGCATCAACCGCCGGGCCTTGAACAGCTTTTCGGGGGCACGCGCGACCGACTCAGGCCGCAGGGTCAGCCAGTAGTATTCCGCGAACAGGGCGACCACGAACGGAAACAGCAGGACATATTCGATGCGGTATTTGACCACAAAGGTCGCGACGAAGAAGGCGCAGGCCAGCGCGTAGGTCAGGTTTGCCACCGAAAGCCCCGTTTCGCTGTAACGCGCAAAGGAGGGGCGATAAAGCTCCAGCGTCTCGCGGCCACGGGTGGACACGATCTCGCGGAACTCGGCCAAGCGCTTGCTGTTCATCAGGAACGCGCCGCCGAACCAGAAGGCCAGCAGCAGGCTGGCCGGGGGCAAGGTGCCGGGGTCCACCATCGTCCACCCCAGCATCAGCCGCAGCGGGTTGTTGAGGGATTCACTCAGCACGTCAATCACGATCCGGTCCTTGGTGCGGACCGGGGGGACGTTGTAAAGCACCCCTGCCACCGCAAACACCGCGGCGACAAGGAAGAAAGTGTCGTTCACCAGCGCCGCAAGGCCAAGCCCGATGGCCAGCAGGAGGGCATAAAAGCCATAGACAACGCGGAAATCCAGCGGGGTCTGCACTGCCGCGCGTTGGGATTTTTCGGGGTGGTGGGCATCAAAATCGCGGTCCAGCCATTCGTTGACGACATAATTCGCGGACGCGATGGCAACCGCCGCGCCAAAGCCGACGATCACGTTGAATGGCAGCGCCTGTGTCGCCTCAGGCCGCAACAGCGCGGCCAAGGCAATGCCCGGTACGATGAAAATGTGCTTGGTCATGTGGTCAAAGCGCGCCATGCGGATGTAATCCCGCGGCCCCGCCACATGGGCCGACGATCGGGTATTCGGGGCGTTGACGTTCCGGGCCTTGATCATTTCTTCCTCCGGTCCTGATGGTGAATGATCGCTGCAGGCTGCAGCGTGGAAATGCGTCCGGAGCCGGCGCACCCGGTCTGCGCGATCCGATGCCGGACCCGCTGCAGCACCCGGATCACCGGGGCGTCGACAAACAGGGTGAACCACTGGGCCATCAGCAGCGTGACGCCCAGATACATCGTGAAAACAACGGGTTCGGGGATATGCGGGGCAAGGTGGGCCGCCGCCACGACCGTATAGAGCAGCGGCACGTGGATCAGATACAGCGCGAACGAGACATGGCCGAACCACTGCAACACGCCGTGCTTGAGCACGCGCGTCATCTTCCCCAGCGTCAGGACCGACAGCACGATCAGCGTGGCGGCCAGCACCGGAACAAGGCCGTAGTCCACCCCCGGCGTCAGCCGGTCCGGCCATCCGACCAGCCCCCACCGCTCTGCCGTGCCATCGCCGGGCGCGCCCAGCACGATGCCCGCCACCAGCGCCCATAGCCCTGCACTGGCCGGAAGCCGGTCAAGCAGGCCGCGCCCGCGCGCCTCATAAAGCAGCGCGCCGGTGACAAAGCACAGATACGCATCGCGCAAGAACAAGAGCGAAACGGCTGCGAACAGCCCCACCATCAGAGCCAGCCGCAGGTGCGACCGGCCACTGGCCCAATAGACCGCGAACAGGATGGCAGAGCCGACCAGTTCGATCTGCATCGTCCACAGGACGTTGTTGAACTTTGACCCGCCGGACCAGAAGCTGCCGATCAGCCCGTCGTAAACCGCCGTTGTCACCGGGGGCAGCGGTGCTTGCAGGGTGTAGTCGATCCATTCCGAGGGGTTGGCCTGACTGGCGGCCAAGTCATCCGCGGCGGTCGGAAAGAAAGACAGCAACGCAAGGGCCAGCAAAACACTGACCGCGGCAGGCACGGCCAGACGGAAATAGCGGACGACGATGTTTGACCAGAACCGATCCTGCCGCCGCTTGGCAGCCGCGGCCATCACATAGCCCGACAGAACGAAGAACACGAAGACGGCAAAGGTTCCGTTCCACAGCACGGCAACCGGCGTGTCCGACAGCACGGGCGGCTCAATTGAATAGTGCGGCAGAAGTCCGGGGTGCAGAAGCGCGAGATAATGGAAGATCACCACCACCGCTGCGGCCACGCCGCGCAGCCCGTCCAGTTCGGTCAATCGCCCGCGGACGCCCGCGAACGACGGCCCCAGCACAGGCGCGGTGTCGGTTGTCATGCGTTGGTTTGCGAGGCGGTTTTGTTCATGACGCGCCAACCTGCTGCCTGCCGATTTGTTCCAGCCGGTCGAAACGCGGTGGCATGCCCGAACGGACCGGGCTATGCTGCGGTCAGCGCAGCCGCGGCGGACAGGCTGAAAGCCGCACCTGTACCCCAGCTACGGAGCCGGATGTGACCGCGAGCCCACACGATGTTCCGCCCCCACCGCTTGTCGTCGATCTGGACGGAACGCTGATCCGGTCCGACATGCTGTACGAAACGTTCTGGTCGGCCATGGCGTCGCGGTGGACCACACCGTTTGTCGCGCTGTCGGCGCTGTTGCGGGGTCGGGCCGCGTTGAAACGCCGGTTGGCGCAAATCGGGCCGGTGGACGTTCGTGCGCTGCCCTATAACCCCGACGTGCTGCACTATATCAATGATCGCCGCGCCGAGGGGGTGCAAACCGCGCTTGTCACCGCGTCGGACCAGCAACTTGCGAACCGCATCGCCGAACATCTGCAGGTGTTCGACCTTGTTCAGGGGTCCGGCGACGGGGTGAACCTGAAGGGCGATCACAAGGCAAGGTTTCTGTCCGCCCGATTTCCAGCCGGTTTCGCCTATATGGGAGACTCGTTGGCCGATCTGCGGGTATGGCCGCATGCGGTGAAGGCCGTCACCGTCACCCCGTCTTCGGCTCTTCGGGCGCGGGTTGAAAAGCTGGGGTGCGAGGTGGAACATCTTGAAACCACCAAGGTCCCGGCATCGGCCTATCTGCGCGCCATGCGACCGCAGGATTGGCTGTTGAACCTTGCGGTGTTCCTGCCGCTGCTGGGGATGGCCGGCGTGGCTGTGGCGCAGTTTTCGGCCGCTTTCGTGGTGTTCGTGGCGCTGGGTCTGGTGACCTCGGCCAGTGCCATTGCCCGACCGCTGCTGTGGCGGCAGGCGGGCGGTATGGAGCCCGAAATGCCCATCACCCATGCCACGCTCCTGTGGTTTTTGTTGAACCTGACCGGACTGGCGCTGGCGGCAACGGTTGGACCGTGGCTTGCTGGCATCTCCCTGGCGCTCGCTGCTGCGGGGTACCTTATCGTCCGCAGCCCCGTCTTGCTTGCAGCGGTACGGGTGGGGCTGGCACTGGCGGCTGGCGCGATTCTGTTCTGACACAGTTTCCAAAATATTCGTCGACCAGCAGGAACCCGCCGAAAGCGGTCGGTGTTGTTCCGCTGCACATGCCTGCATCGAGGACATCCGCCGTGTTGATTGACCATCCTGCGACCCTTCGCGCCAACCGCACCAGCTTGGGCGTCGGGTGGCTGACCGCTACGACAATGGCGCTGATCGTCGTCACGCGCGCCCTTGCGGTCGCAGTGGCACCCGACGTCTGGCTGGACGAAGCCATGCTGATGGCGAACCTGCCGCTTGGCAGCGTCGCCGCCGCCTTTCAGCCGCTGCCGCTTCATGCGCAGGCGGCACCGCCGGGCTATCTGTTGGTTGCCAGTGCGGTTTCATGGGTGGCGGGCGACGAGCAGGCGCTGGCGCTTCGGGTACTGAGCGTGTCAGGCAGCCTTGGGGCTTCGGCTTTCCTTATGCTGACGCTGCTCCGCCTGGGGGCAGGGCATCTTGCCCCGGTTGCGCTTGCGCTGGTGTTCCTGTCGCCGTTCGGCGTGCGCTACGGCATCGAGATCAAGCAATACTCGTTTGAACTCCTGGCCACCGCCCTGTTGCTTTATGCGGCGGTCCGGACGTGGCAGCAGGCCGGTGCCGGAAATCTGGTCCTGCTGGGCGGGGCAGGGGTATTTGCGATCCTGAGCGCCTTCGCCGCGCCGCTGATGATTGCGGGCATCGCCTTTGCCCTTGCCGCCTGCCTGTTTACAGGCGGCGCCAAGGCGCGGGGCAACCTTGCGCCATTGGGCGTGCTGTCAGGTCTGACGGTGGCGGCCGGGATCTGGCATCTGACCGTTACCGCCGCCATCACGGCAGAAAATTTCGCCTTCTGGGCCGATCATTACCGGACTGCCTATCTGGTGCTTCCACTGCCCGGTCAGCCCGAAGGGATCAAGCTGCGCGGCTTTCTGTCGATCATGCTGGGCATGTTCGATCCCTCTTACCGGGTGTCGAGCGGATATTTCGCCGCGCGTCCCATCGCGGTCATCGGCAGCCTGCTGCTGGCCGCCGGTTTGGTGACTGCGGTGATCCGCCTCCCGATCATCGGGTGGACCTGCATCGCGTTTCTGGGCGGCATCGCGGTGCTGAGCCTGCTGCAGATGTATCCCATCATCTACAACCGGCATTTCACCTTTGCGCAGCCGGTGGTCGGCATCGTGCTTGCCGCGGGCCTTGCGTCAGCGGTGCGGGGGCTGTCCCGCATTCTGGGTGCGCAGGATGGCGGGGCGCTTCGGGCGGGGGTCGCTGTGCTGGTCGTGGCGGGATTTGGCCTTGTGGGGGCGCGGGCCGCCGTGATGCTCGCCAAAACCCACCTGTCAGGCGCCGTTGCCGTGATCGCTGCCGAAACCGCCGGGGATGACGTGCTGATCCATCTGTTGCCCTCTGCCGCCATCACGATGCCATTTGTCGCACCCACCTTCAAAACCCAGATCGCCTACAAGGCCCGCCCCAATGTCCCCGCGCACGCCACCGAAGCATGGCTGGTCGAGACGTTGCTTTACGATTCTGATGCAACCCGGACGGAAGAGGTGCGCGACGCGCTTGCCGATCTTGGCGCGCGGTTCGGCCCTTGCACCGCGATATTTCGGCAAGGCTCGGACCTGGATCTGGGGCACACCGTGGCCTATCGCTGCGCCCCGGCGCCCCGGTAGGGGGCCGGTCAGACGCGGGACCCCTCGGGTGGCAAACGGGACAGTAGCCCGGCTCCCCGCATCGCTTCGCGCAGAGTGACGTCCCCACGGTGCGACAGGGGCACCAGCGGCAGGCGCACGCGGTCCGACATCAGGCCCTCCATCGCCAAGGCGCGTTTGACCGGGCCGGGGCTCGCCTCGCAGAACATCGACGCGGCCAGCGGCGACAGCCAGTCGTGCAGGGCAAGGGCGGTGTCCCGTTCTCCCGCGACCCAGGCGCGGTGCAGGGCCACAACTTCGGTCGGGCGCCAGTTCGACAGCACCGATGTCAGGCCCCGGGCGCCAAGCGCAAAGAACGGCAAAGCCAAACCATCATCACCGCAGTGCACCACAAAACCCGGCCCGCAGGCGGCCCGCAAGGCGGTAACGCGGGCCGGGTCGCCACCGGCCTCCTTGATGGCCACGATGTTGCGATGGCTTCGCGCCAGTTCGGCAGCCGTCTCGGGCGCGATGGCAACGCCCGTGCGCCCCGGCACGGAGTACACCATCACATCCGCCGCACCCGCCGCCTCGGCCGCAGCCCCAAAATGGGCGACCAGACCTTCGGCAGATGGCTTGTTGTAGTAGGGGGTGATCAGCAACACACCGTGCGCCCCCGCATCAACCGCGCGGGCGGTGGCCGCGATGGTCTTGCGGGTGACGTTGCTGCCGGTCCCTGCCAGAACATAGGCGGCATTTCCCGCGCGCCGCACCGTATGGGCGATGAGGGCCTGCGCCTCGTCTTCATCCAGCGTCGCCGCTTCTCCGGTGGTGCCGACAGGGACAAGGCCCCTTATGCCCGCCTCGAGCTGCCGGTCGATCAAAAGGTCGAACGCGCGCCAGTCGATCGTGCCCGTGTCGGTAAAGGGGGTGACAAGGGCGGTGAAGACACCATCGAAACGGGTCAGGTCATCAGTCATCGGAGCGGTCCTTTCCAGTCGGTCAGTCGATCACCACATGGGGTTCCGACATTTCGCGCAGCGCGATACGCACGCCTTCGCGCCCAAGGCCCGACGACTTGACGCCGCCAAAGGGCACATGTTCGGCCCGGAAATCGGGGCCTTCGTTCACCATCAGCCCACCCACCTGCAATCCCCGCGACAGCTTGCGGATGGCCGCGTGATCATTGGTAAAGACGCCGGCCTGCAGCCCGAAGTCGCTGGCGTTCACTTCCGCCATCACGGCATCGAGGTCGGAAAAGCCGCGAAGCGCCAGAACCGGGCCAAAGGTTTCCTGCGCCAGAAGCGCCATGTCAGGATTGACTCCGGAGATCACGGTGGGGGCGATCAGCGTGCCGTCGCGCCCGCCACCTGCCAGCAACCGGGCGCCTTCGGCCTGTGCTTGGGCCAGCCTGTGGAGGACCATGTCTGCAGCGGCGGCATCTATGACCGGACCCATCCGGGTATCGGGCAGCGCAGGATCACCAAAGCCGTGCCGCGCCACCCTGTCCAGCAGGATTTCGGTAAAGCGGTCGGCAATCGCGGCGTGGACATAGAGCTTTTTCACCGCCGCGCAGCTTTGACCCGCGATTTCATAGCGATGCGCGATGGCCGTGTCGGCCGCGAGGTCAAGGTCAGCATCGGGCAACACAAACAGCGGATCGTTCCCGCCCAGTTCCATCAGACACCGCACAAGGCCACTGGCGCGCTTCAGCGCCAGACCGGCCTCGGGACCGCCGGTGAAGGACAAAAGGTCAATTGGCGCGCGGGCCAGCGCGAGCGCGGTGTCGGCCCCACCATGCACGACCTGCACCAGATCGGCGGGGAACCCCGCCTCGGCCGTCAGGCGCACCAGATGGTCGGCGGCCAGCGGCGCCTTGGGCGAAGGCTTTGCCACAACCGCATTCCCTGCGGCGATTGCCGGGCCGAGTTTGTGGCACAGCAGATTGACCGGGTAATTGAACGGCGTGATCGCGGCCACCACGCCCACCGGAACATGGGTCACCACCGCCTGCCGGTCCACCCCGCCAGACACGATGGCACAGGAAAGCACCTCGCCATCAAGAAAGGTGGCCGCGTCGCCCGACAGGCGCAGCGTGTTCTGCGCGCGGCGGATTTCGTTGCGCGCCTCGGTGATCGTCTTGCCCATTTCCGCGCAGATGGTCTGCGCCATCGCTTCGGCGTCGCGGGCAACAAGGTCGGCCAGCCGGTTCAGAAGCGCGCGCCGCATGTGCGGGGTCGACAACCGGAAGCCTGCAGCCGCCCGTTTCGCGCGCGTCACCGCTGCATGGACATCGACGGCGCCTGCAACGGGCAACTCGCCGACCATCGCACCCGTGAAGGGGTTGCAAACGATCACACGCGCGGCGGCGCGCGCCTTTTGGGCAAGGGTCATATGCGGTCTCCTTGGGTTTCGTCGGGCGCTGCCAGCAAATCCGAGATGGCGATGGGCCGCGTCGGCCATCGCGCGGCGCCCAGCCGCGCTTTCGGGGTGTCGGGCGCTGCAAGCCGAGCCACCCATTCCGCGCAGAACCGGCCTTGGCACGCGCCCATGGAAAACCGCCCGTCCAGCCGCAACTGCCGGTCGGTCGGCTGCGCGCCAAGCGCGCGCAGGTCATTCAGTGTCCGCGCCTCGCAACGGCAGATCACGGTGTCACCGGGCAGGGCGGCAAGGCGCGCGGCGTCGTCGTGCGCGTAAATCCGTGCCAAACGGGCTTGTGCCGCACGCTCTCGGGCGACCTCGGTGTCGGGGGCTGACGGCGGCCGCCCGGTCAATCGTGCTGCAAGTTGGGCCCCTTGTGCCCGGCCGTCCGCCAGCGCCGCCCGCGCGCCAAGCGCCTCGCGGCAATCGCCCGCGCAAAGAATGGGCAGGGCAGAAGCGCGGGAAAAGCCGATGTCGTTTGGCGCGATACCATCATGCAGGGCGACCCGGTCTGCCGCGATGGTGCGCCGTCCGGCGGGCGTGTCGATATCGGCCACCAAACCCCCCGCCTCGGCACGGACAGCGGCCAGATGGCTGTTCGACAGTATCGGAACACCGGCCAGCCTCAGCCGCAGCAGATAGCTGGCACCTTCGATCAGGTAGGACAGCGGCAACCCCAGCGCATCCAGTGGCCGGGCAGTCGGGCGGCCGGCTTCGACGATGGCCACGGGCGGGCATCCAAGGCGCACCAGTTCGGCGCCGAGCGCAAGCAGCAGCGGGCCGGAGCCGGCCAGAAGAACCCGCCCTTGCGGCGGTTCGGCCAGCATTTTCAACCGGGTCTGCAGGCTGCCTGCCGTTTCGACACCGGGCAAGGTCCACCCGGGGCGCGGCTGCACCCGCTCTCGGGCGCCGGTTGCCAGCACCAGTGCGCGCGGACGGAACAAGCGGGCGGAAGCGCCGGTCAGCAGCACTGCGCCGGTATGATCGACCCCGCCAAAGCTGGTGCCCAAGGCCAATTCAATGCGCGGGCCTTGCGCCTGTACCTCCGCCTGAAGCGACGCCCAGCGGCGGGCCTGTGCCCTGCTTGCAACCGCACGCGCCCCGTCCACCGGCTGGCGGTGGATGGCCCCTCCCGGTGCCGAAGCCTGATCGGCAACCAGCACCGGCAGCCCCGCCCGCGCCAGTTCCACCGCCGCTGCAAGCCCCGCCAACCCGGCCCCGACAATCAGAACCCGCGGTTCATCCATGGTCGCCCCCATCTTCGGGCAACACCGCAAGCCCGGCGCGGCACGGTGCCAGACAGGCTTCGCGCAGCGCCCCTTCGATCTGCACAAGACAGCCCTGGCATTGGCCGATCCCGCAAAAAATTGCGCGGGGTTGGCCCGCGACGGCCTGCCCCAACGAGACGACGCCCGCGCGGATGAGCGCGCTGCCGATGGACTCGCCGGGACGAAAGGGCACCGGCAGCCCTTGCCACAGGATATGACCCATCACGCCCGCGCCTCC
>JAUXPG010000405.1 GCA_030683915.1 Gemmobacter sp. | reverse complement strand
ATGAAGGCGGCTGGCGCGCATACGCTGGCGCAGGACGAGGCGAGTTCGGTGGTGTACGGCATGCCGCGCGAGGCGGTGCGGATCGGCAGCGCGGTGCAATCCGTGGCGCTGGACCGGATGGCGGCAGCGATCATGGGCTTTGCCCGGCGCCACAAGCAAGGAGTGCAGGCATGACCTACGCAGCGCCCGACCGGGCCACCGCGCGCCCGCTGTTTCCCGGCGACCCGTTGGCCTTTGTGCTGGGCCTGACCGAAACGTGCTTTGTCGACGCCGGGGACAGTCTGGCGCGGGCGGTCGACGCGCTGCGCGAGACCAAGGCGCTGTTCGCGCGGTTGGATGCGGCGCTGAGCGACGAGACCGGGCGCGAACTGGCGCGGCTGATCGCCCAGACCTACGGCAATGTCGAAGCGCTCCGGGCGGATTTCGACGGGTTCGTGACGCAAAGCCTGCATCTGCGCGCGGCGGTGCGCAGTGTCCGGGTCGAGGTCGGGGAACTGGACCGGGTGGTGCGGACGATTTCCAGTGTGTCGATCAACGCGCGCATCCTGGGCAACGCGCTGATGCCGCCGCGCCCGCAGGTCAATTCGTTCATCGAGCGGTTGGCGCAGATGTCGTCGGAGGCCGAAACGATCCTGCGCGAGGTCAAGGGCGCGGTGGCGGGCATTGGCCACGACACCGACCGCATGGACCAGACCTTGCAGGAGCTTTATCAGGACCTGATGTTGCAGGTGCTGCCCGCGCTGGCCCGCTTTGCCGCGGTTGCCCAGAACGTGCAGGACGGCCGGGCCGAGATGACCGCGGTCAGCGCCGACCTTGGCCAGCAGATGAAGGACGTGTTCACCGAAGTGTCGCGGCTGATCATCGCGCTTCAGACCGGCGATTCCACCCGGCAACGGCTGCAGCGGGTGCAGGGGGTGCTGGCCACGGTGTCGGCCCCCGGCACGCCCGGCAACGGTCTGGATGCGGTGCTGGTGGGCCTCGCGCGGGCGCTGACCGATGGGGCGCGGACAGATGCGGAAAGCGAGGTCGATGTTTCGATCGCAGCGCTGGAAACCGTGCGCCGAAATGCCGACCACGCGATGCAGACCGCCCGGGCGTTTTACTTTGCCCGCGCGGGGCGGGGCCGCGATGGCGCGGCGTTGGCGGGCACGCCGGACCGGCTGGAACAAAGCCTTGATCGGGCGCGGCGGCATCTGGTTGCGATGCGCCGGCGGGCCACGGCCTTGAGCGGGTGGCTGGACGTAATCCTGAAGCACGAAGGCCGCATCCGCCAGATCGCGCAACAGGTGCGGCTGTCGGGACTGAATGCAGTGCTGGTCTGTGCCAAGCTGGGCGAAGAAGGCCGGTCGTTGCGCGAGTTGGCGCAGTGGCTGCGCGCACTGACCGACGAAAGCGATGCCATCGTACTGCGGTTGCAGGGCAATCTGGCCGACACCCAAAGCCGCACCGATGCCGCGGCACAGGCGGGGGTGGAGCGGCTGGAACTGGCGCTGTCGGGGTTCATCGCCGATGCCGAGTCGCTGAATGAGGCGATGTCGCATATCCACGCGACGGTGGCGGACACTGCGCGGGGGTTCGATGGCGTGGGGCGTGAGTTGCCGGTGCGGATCGGGCAGGCCGAGGCGCGGTTGGCCGCGTTCCGCGCGGCGCTGGCAGACCTTGGCGGGTATTCGATGATGCTGGAGTTGATCGGGGCAGTGCTGGGCGGGCAGATGGCGCGATTTGGCGACGGCCCGGATGCGGCGGCGATGCTGGATCGGTTGCGGACGCTTTACACGATGCAGCAGGAGCGCGCGATCCATGATGCCGTGGTGGCAAACTGGCAAGGCGTGCCCGATGCCCCGCGCGCCGCGCCGCGCCCGGTGGTGGCGCCGGTCGCGGTTGAGGAAACTCTGGACGACATCCTGTTCTGAGCCGGGCGGGCGCGCAGGTCAGGGGCGCGTGGCCCCCGGCCTGCCGTGGATGCGGGCCAGAAGTGCTGCATTCGTGGGCAGGCCCGCTGCGATGGCGCGGTTGGCCGCCGCCGCGTCGGGCGGCAGGTCGGGCCGGCCACGGCCCCGGCCCAGCCCGGCGGGGCGCCAGCCCGACCCCAGCAGGATGAATTCATAGTTCAGGTCGTTGAACGGCGGATAGCGCAGCGAAAAGTCTGAGAACCGCGGCGGGCGCACATTCCAGATGTCCAGAAGATGCGCCAGCCGGTCGGTCAGGCGCTGCGGCGCGCTGGCATCGCGCCAGAACGCGGTGTCGCGCCGCCCCGCCACCGCAAAATGCAGCAGGATGAAATCGAGGATGTCGTCATGCACCTCGGCCAGCAACTGGTTGTGGCGCCGGGCCAGTGCGGGGTTGGCGACATGCGCGGGGGTGGGCGGAAACATTTCGCACAGCACCCTTGCGGCATAGTCGGCAAGGTAAAGCCCGGTGGATTCCAGCGGCTCCAGAAAGCCCGCTGCCAGCCCGATGGCCACGACGTTGCCCGTCCAGGGTGCCACCTGCCGCCCGACGCGGAAGCGCAGGTGCCGCGCCGTGAGACCCGAAGCGGCGGCGCCCTCTTCGGCGCGCAGCTCCGCCTCGGCATCGTCGGCCGAAATATGGGCCGAGGAATAGACATACCCCCTGCCCCGCCGCGTCATCAGGCCGATGTCCCAGCACCAGCCCGACCCGAGGGCGCGCGCACGGGTAAAGGGCAAGGGGACAAAGCGTTCGGGGTCTTCGGGCACGCGAAAGGCCACGGCCCTGTCGCACAGCAGATGGCGCGACTGGTCCACCCAGCCGCCGGGTTGGTGCGCCTGCGGGGACAGCAGCGCCCTGAACCCGGTGCAATCAATGTAAAGATCCGCCTCGATCCGTTGTCCGCTGCGCAGCGCAAGTCCGGTCACCAGCCCGCCTGCATCGCGGTCCACCCGGTCCACATGGTCGCGCAGATGCCGCACGCCGCGCGCCACGCAGTGCGCCGCCAGCGCGTCGGCGAACATTTCGGCGTCCATGTGATAGGCATAGGGCACGGGGCCCTGATAGTCGGCCCCGTCAAGGGCGCGCGGCGCCAGCCCGGCGGTGATCAGCGCGGGCTGGGCGCTGGCGAAGGCATCGAAGGGCAGCGCGCCGTCGCCTTCCAGCCAACGGGCCGCCGCCGTCTGCATGTCGGGGGAGCGGTGGCGGTGGAAGGGGTGCAGATACCGGCTGCCCGGCGCGGACCAGTCGTCAAACCGGATGGCATGTTTGAAACTGGCCTCGCAGGCGCGCATGACATCGGCCTCGGCCATGCCAAAGCCGCGCAGCATGTCGCGGATGGTGGGGATGGTCGCCTCGCCCACCCCGATCCGGGGGGTATCGGGCGATTCGACCAGCGTGATCGCCACGCGCCCCGGCCCTGTGCCGTTCAGCCGGCTTTGCAATGTCGCGGCGGCGATCCACCCGGCGGAACCGCCACCGACGACAAGCACCCGCATGCCGGATCAGGCCTCGGCGTCGGCGGGGGCACGGGCCGGTTCGTCGCGCGTGCCGGGGGCGGCCGCCTCGGCGATGCGGCGGGCCATCGGGGTGAGGTTGTTGAGCGATTGCAGGTGCACGTAGCACAGCTCCAGCTCGTCGGTGCGCGCCATTTCGGCCAGAACATCGGCCGGCAGTTCCTTGAGCTTGGCGCGGTCGACTGTGAAGAACCCGGCAAGCGAGGCGGTCTGCCCCCCCGGCAGGGTGAACTGGGCCTGCGCGGGTTGCAGCAGGCCATGCTTGAGCAGGCGGTCCCCGAACATCTGCGTGCGTTCGAACAGGGCCTGATATTCGCGCGTGAACGTCAGCATGTTGGCAAGGAACTGCGTGCGGTTGCCTTCGGCGTCGAACATGCGTTCGCCGCGCCCGTCCTTGTTGAAGCCTTCGAATTCCTCGTCGATGCACAGGGTAAAGGTCTGGCCGTCATCCGAGCGGGCAAAGACGAAGGGATAGCGCCGCAGGAAAGCGGGGATATACCCGCCGGTCCACGCGCCCGCCGCGTTGACGTGGCCGTTTTCGTTCTCGCGCATGCCAAGGAT
Organism: Gemmobacter sp.; assembly: GCA_030683915.1. Taxonomy (GTDB): domain Bacteria; phylum Pseudomonadota; class Alphaproteobacteria; order Rhodobacterales; family Rhodobacteraceae; genus Wagnerdoeblera. Next base: position 6,072 of record JAUXPG010000405.1, on the reverse strand, counting down.
CACGCTGGGGAACACCGTCTTGTCATCACCGGCGAACACGATGGCATAATCCTGTGCCGCCGCCAGAAATTCAGCCGCCAGAAGCGGCACCGAATTCACGTTCCGGGCAAATCCATAGCTTGCCCCCATCTTCACGGACCAGTCGCGATGCCGTTCGGACGAAATCGGCACGGCGCGTTCGTAGATCATGAGTTGCTTGGCCATTCGATGGGCTCCTTTCAGTGGTTTGGATGGTCCCCCGGCGGAACCGGGAAAAGTTCAGGTGTCAATCTGGGCAGCAGACCCCGGCATTTCTATGGCATTCCAAGGCCACCGGGGGGCAGCGCCGGGCTGGGCATGGGGGAAAGTTCGTGCGTTTCGGGGCCGAAACGGTCGATGTAGGCGGTGTTGAGGCCCAGACATTCGGTCGAGCCGCAGGCGTCGCGGTGCGGGCACTGGTGAAATCCGTTACGGTCAAACTCGGTCCAGAAGGCAGGGTCGATCACCAGCAACGGCTGCGCGTTGACCAGCGCATCGCCCAGATCGGCCAGCAGGCATTCGGGGAAATTCTTGACTTCGACGAAGCGCCCCAGCGCCCGGGCCGCCAGAATGGCCGCGCGCAGATGGGGCAGGATATCGGCGTGGCGGGCGATCAGGCCCTTGTCGTCGCGTTCGGCCATCGGCCAATAGGTCCAGAACTCCATCTGGACCAGACGTTTCAGATGGGCCAGATGCGCCACGATGGCGGGCAGTTCGGCGTAGCTGAGCGTGGTGACCACGGTGTTGGTCAGCAGGCGGACATCGGGATCGGCATCCAGAATTTCCATGCCGGCCATCATCTTGTCCCACGCGCCCGCAACGGCGGTGATGCGGTCGTGGCTGTCGCGGCCCGCCCCGGCGACCGAGACGAAGTATTCGTTCACCCCGGCATCGAGCAGGCGGCGGGCATAACCGGGGCGCGACAGGTGCATGCCATGCGTCTGGATCCGGACGCGTGAAAACCCGGCGGCACGGGCGCGCTCCGCCAGATCGGGCAGATCGCGCCGCAGGGTGATTTCCGACCCGGTCAGCACCAGCCCCTCCCACCGGCGGTTGGCGCGCTGTTCGGACAGGATGCGCGCGAACACCTCGTCCGAGGCGGGTTGCAGGCGGTCCATCGTGCCTTCGATCATGCAATGCACGCAGGCCAGATTGCAGCGGAATTCCATCGTGACCGAAACATAGCGGTCGTGATCGCGCAGCGACAGGCGGGGCCGGGCGCCTTGGAGGGCGGCGGGCGTCGTGACACCGGCGCGCACGCCCGGCAGGTCCAGCGCCAGACGCGCGGCCAGGGCCGCGTCGGGGATCAGATCAGAGGAGCCCATAGAAGCTTCCTTTCAGCAGGCGCACCCCGCCGGTCGGCGCAGGCAGGTAATCGTACCCCACATCGAACAGCAAATGGTCGAACCGTGCCCGGTTCTCGCGCACAAAGGCCCGGATCGGCGCAGGAAACGCCAGCCGGTCCAGAAACGTCACCAACAGCCCGGCGCGGATGCGCGAAAAATACAGCCCGTCATTGTGGCGCTTGTTCGCCACCACGATGGTCTGCGCGGTTTCCATTTCGGGCCACAGGATATCTTCTATCCGAAGCCGCCGCAGCGGCACATGGGCATTGGACACGATCTTTTCGCGGATGTCGTGGAAATGTGCCTTGGCATCGAAAAAGAAATAGAAATTCCGCATTTCCATCCCGGCGCGCGACAGGCCGTAGCAGATGCCCGAGGACACCGCGCTGCCCGGATTGCCGATGTAGAGGTCGATCTGGTCAACGGGTGTGCCAGCGTCGATGTGGCGGGCGTCCACCTCGACCGAAAACATGAAATAGGGGTGGTCGTCGGCATCGGGGGGGGTCAGGTGCAGCAGGCCGTCGGTGGCGCGGCGGAAGGCGGCGGTGTCAAAGCTGCGCTGCATGCGGGCGTAATCGTAAAAATAAAACTCCCACGACAGCCGATCACCCGCCCATTTCACCCCCCAGACGGTGCGGAACGGCCCGACCGCCGCGCGGAGTGCATCGCACAGCGCAAGCATCCGGTCCGACAGGCCCGCCACCGCGAACGACTGATAGAGCAGCGCCGAGGATTGCCACGCCCCCGGCCCCGGCGCGGCGGGCGGGTCATAGGGCCACTGGCAGTAATCCATTGCCGGGTCCTGCAGTGTCGCGGGCAAGATGCGGCTTTCCAGCGCCCAACCCGTCATCGCCGCTGGCCCCCCGGCCAAAGCTGGTGCGCGCCGTGATAGACGGTGGCGAAGGGCTGGCCATCGCGCGCCACCCCGGCGGCGATATGGCCCAGACGATCCTCGGCGTGGATGCGCAGATAGCCTTCGGCCCCGGCGGCGCCGCCCATCAGCGCCAACAGCGCAGGCGCCGCCGCCCCAAGGGTCAGCGCCCGGTCCGACAGGTTGAGGTCGAGCGACCGGCGGGGGCTGCCCGGTTCCAGCACCTCGAGCAGGGTCAGCGCGTTGGAGGGGGCCGCCGCGTCGGCCATCAGGGCCAGAAACGCCTCGCGGACGCCAGTATCGGGCAACGCCTCGGCCACCAGCGCGCGGCGGGCGGCGGGCGGCAACGAATCGCGGATCAGGTAGTGCGACACGGACCAGTGCGCCGGGTCCTCGCGCCGCCATTTCAGCGCCAGAAACACCACGTCAGGCGCGGGCTGCGAGGCCGCGTCAAACTCCAGATAGCATTTCATCACCGTCTGGCCTGGGCCTTCGGGTTCAAACCCGAAATGCACGGAATGGGCGGCGGATTGGTGGGCATCGATCCGGGCCATGCCGTCGGCGGGCGCCCCGAGACGCGCGCAGATGCCGCGCAGCACGCGGCTTGGCCCCGGCCCCAGCGCCAGACGCGGCATCGACAGCAAAAACCGCCCGCGCCGCAGCCGCCCGCCGATCGCCTTGGCCGACAGCTCCGCGATCCAAGGCCGGTCGCAGCCATCGAGGGCGGCGAACAGGTCAGCCGCGCCCGGTGTCGGAGGTATGATATCGAGCCGGATCGTCATTCCATCTGCCCGGAAAAGGCCAGCAGGCCACCTAGGTTGCGGTCCACCTCCAGCAGGTCGTGTCGCATGCGGGCGTGGAGGCGTTCGATCTCGCGCTGGCTCAGGCGGATGAACACGCCCGCCGCACGCGGCCCGAGCGCCAAGGCCAGCGACGCCGCGCCGCGCCAAAGCCGCGCGCCCTTGCCGCGCATCAACTCGTCCTCCAGCGACAGGAACGCCTCGACCCGGCCCGGGTCGCCCTGACGGCCGCAGCGCCCCTCCAGCTGGCGGTCCACGCGGCGGCTGTCGTGGCGTTCGGTCAGGATGACATGCAGCCCGCCGAACGAAGCCACCCCTGCCCCCAGTTTGATGTCGGTGCCGCGCCCGGCGATGTTGGTGGCCACCGTGACCGCGCCCGCCTGCCCCGCGCGTGCGACAATTTTCGCCTCGTCAGCGTCCTGCGCTGCCGAAAGCACCTGATGCGGGATGCCCAGCGCCGCAAGCCGCGCGCTCGCGGTTTCCGAGGCCGCGACCGAGCGGGTGCCCAGAAGGACGGGCGCGCCTTGCGCATGCAGGCCGGCCACCCGCGCGGCAATCGCGCGCCATTTCGCGTCTTCGCGGCGCAGCACGCGGTCGGGGGCAAAGCGGCGGATGTCGGGGCGGTTGGTGGGAATGCGCGCCACCCGCAGGCCATAGACCGACCAGAGTTCCCACCCTGCGTCGCGGGCGGTGCCGGTCATGCCCGCCAGTCGCGCATAGCGGCGGAAGAACCGCTGATAGGTGATGCGCGACAGGGTTTCGCGCGGATCGGTCAGCTCGACGCCTTCCTTCAGTTCGACCATCTGGTGCAGCCCTTCGGACCAGCTTCGGTCGGCCATCACCCTGCCGGTGTTCTCGTCAACGATCTGCACCTTGCCGTCGCGCAGGATGTAATCCTCGTCCCGGTGAAAAACATGGAGCGCGGTCAGCGCCTGCACCACCGCGTGTTCGCGGATCACCCGGACCCCGAAGCCCGCGACATCTTCGGCGGCTTCGGCCAGATCCTCCAGCCGGTCCTTGCCGGGTTCGGTCAGCTCCACCCGGCGTTCGTTGGCCTTGACGCGGTAATCGGTGCCTTCGGTCAGGTCCTGCGCTGCGGCCATTGCCCGGCGCAGCATCGCGGTGTCGCGGCCAAGGCCCGCGACCGATTGCCCGGAAATGATAAGCGGAGTGCGCGCCTCGTCGATCAGCACGCTGTCGGCCTCGTCGATGATGGCGCAGTGCAGGCCCCGCATCCGCAAGGTGCCGCGCTTGGCGCCCGAAATTCGGTCCAGCTTGCGCCGCAGGTTGCCGGGGTCGCGCCGCAGCACCATGCGGTCGCGCAGATAGTCGAAGGCGATTTCCTTGTTCGACGCATGCACGATGTCACAGGCATAGATCGCCTGACGCTCGGCTTCGGACTGGCCGGCCTGCACGACCCCGACCGTCAGCCCCAGAAAGGCGTAAAGCGGGCGCATCAGGTCGGCGTCGCGGTCGGCCAGATAGTCGTTGACGGTGATCACATGCACCGGCGTGCCGCCCAGCGCCATCGTGGCGGCGGCAAGGGTGGCGCAGAGTGTCTTGCCTTCGCCGGTCCGCATTTCGGCAACCATGCCTTGCATCATGGCCCAGGCCCCGGTCATCTGCACATCGAAGTGGCGCATCCCGAGTTGGCGGCCCGCCGCCTCGCGCACGAGGGCAAAGGCGGGGCCGATGGCGGCGGCGTCGGGGCGCCCCTTGGCCAGCGCGGCGCGCAGCGTGGGGCGCAAGCCGGCGGCGCGCTGCTGCAGCGCCGCGTCGTCCAGCGCGGCCATGTCGGCGGCGTGGCGCCGGACCTGCGGCAGGATCGCGCGCAACCGCCAGCCACGCAGACCCGTGCCCTGCGACATCCACAGCCCCGATGCGCGCTGCCACCAGCGGTCAAGCGCCTTGTCCTCGGCATCGGGGCGTTCGGCATAGCCCTGCACCTGCGGCAGGCGGACCAACGGGCCGGGGGCGTGGAACGCGAGGTCAGACATTGAACTGCCGCAGGAACAACTGGCGCATGCCGCGCCAGACGCGAAAACCCATCGGTTCGGGCCCATGGTCGAACCGCACCAGCGCGCGTTCGCCGATCAGCACCGCCGGGGCCGGGCCGGTGGGGGCCACATCGAACAGGAACAGGCTTTGCAGCGTGCGCCGCCGCTGCGGATCGGCGGGGTCAAGCGCGATGCTGCCGCCGCCGCTGGTGGACAGCGCAGGTGACGGCACCTGCGGCAGCCCTTCGGGCGAAGCGGCGATGATGCGCGCGGGCATCACGGTGGCAAGGTCGCGTTGCAGGCGGATCTGCACCGAGGCGGCACTGTCGCGCACCAGTTCGGCGCTGTCCTGCGGCACGGCGACCCGCAACCGCATCCCGGTGCCCGACTGCAGGTAGCCCAGGATCGTGCCGCGTCGCACCAGCCGCCCCTGCAGGTCTTGGGCCAGCGGGATCACCACATCGCCCGCCGTCGCGGCCCGCAGATCAAGCGCGGCGGCGCGTTCGTCATAGAACCGCAGGCGTTCCTGCAGGTGCGTCACCTGTTCGCGCATCAGGTTGGTCTGCACCGGGTCAATCGCCGTGACACTGCTCAGGCGCAGTTGCATTTCGGCCAGCCGCGTCTCGGCCAGCCGACGTTCGGCATCAAGGATCGGGTCCTCAAGCCGCAGCAGGACCTCGCCGGGTTGCACGGTGCCGTCCTGCCGCAGCACGCCCGCGACAAAGCCATCGGTCGCGGCGCGCAGGATTTCGTGATCGTCCAGCCACACCACCCCGTCGGCCACGGTGGCATGCGGCACCGGCACCGCAAACAGCAGCGCCGCCAAGCCCCCCACCCCCGTCAGCGTCAGCGCAAAGGCCCGCAGGCGCAAACCGCGCAGATCGTTCGAGGTGAACAGGTATTTCAGCCCCTTCCACAGCGGCATCACGAACACGTTGGCCAGCGCCCAAAGCGCCAGCAACACGCCGATGAAAAAGAACTTGGACGCGATGAACAGCGCGATGGCGACGGAAATCGACACCCGGTAGACGAAACTGGTG
>JAUXPG010000351.1 GCA_030683915.1 Gemmobacter sp. | reverse complement strand
ACATCCACCCCCAGCGCGATGGGGCGGCCGAGCGGCGGCCCATCCAGCAGGCGCGGGATCAGCGACAGCGGCAGGTTGTCAATTGTCTCGCAACCCAGATCCTCCAGCGCGCCGATGGCCGTGGAGCGGCCGGCCCCGGACGGGCCGGTGACCAGGATGAGGCGTTGTTCGCTGGCAGGGTGGTCGGGCATGGTCATTCCTTGCGGCCCGACAGGACATAGTGCCGGATTGCCGCAGGAAAATGCCCCGTCACGGGACCAAGAACAAGCTCAACAGCGACATCGTGAAAAATCATGCGGCGCTGCGGCGGAAGCCGTTCGGTTTCGGCGCGGCCCAGATCGACGGCCAGCCGCACCCATGCCGCATCCAGCAGCGGCGCGTGCAACAGCCCGATCCCCCGCGCCTCGATCAGGGCCGGAAGTCCGGGCGGCGCGCTGGCGATGAGGCCCTCGCCGCGCGGGCTGACATGCACCCGGTCATCCGCCACAAGCCCCGCGCCCAGCGCCATCAATTGCAGCGCCAGCGCCGATTTGCCCGCCCCCGATGGCCCGAGGATCAGCACGCCCAGATCCCCGAACGCCACGCAACTGGCATGCAGGATCTCGGCGGGGGGGGCGTTCATCAGATCGGCAGACCCACCACGAAGCGCGCGCCCAGCGGTTCCGAGGTGGCATCATCTTCGGTCGGGCGTATGTTTTCGGCCCAGATCACACCGCCATGCGCCTCGACGATCTGCTTGGAAATCGACAGGCCGAGGCCCGAGTTGTTGCCAAAGTGCGTCGCGGGCCGGTCAGAGTAGAACCGCTTGAAGATCTTGGTCAGCGCCTGCTCCGGGATGCCGGGGCCGGTATCCTCCACCACCACAAGCACGCGGTTGTCGCGCCGCCGCACCCACACCCGCACCGCGTCGCCCTGTTCGCAAAACGACACCGCGTTGGTGATGAGGTTGACGAACACCTGCGCCAACCGCCCCTCCAGCCCGTGGATCAGGATCGGCTCCGCGGGCAGATCGGTGATGTAATCCACACCCTTTTCCGCCGCCTGCTGGGCCAGGTGCTGATTAATGTTGTTGATCGTGCGGATGAGGTTGAATTCCTCGGCCTCTTCCTTGACCAGCTCGCTGTCCAGCCGGGATGCATTGGAAATGTCGCTGACCAGCCGGTCCAGCCGGCGGACGTCATGTTCGATCACGTCCAAGAGCTTCATACGGTGGTCTTCCTTCTTGACCATCCGCATCGACCCGACCGCCGAGCGCAACGAGGCCAGCGGGTTCTTGATTTCATGCGCAACGTCGGCGGCGAACTGCTCGTTCGCCTCGATTCGGTCATAAAGCGCCGCGACCATCCCGCGCAGCGCGCCGGACAGCCGTCCGATTTCGTCAGGCCGCGCGGTCAGGTCGGGAATGCGGACCCGACCCGGTGCCATCTTGCGGGCGTTTTTGTCGCGCCCCAGTTCCGCCGCCGCAGCAAGGTCTGACAGCGGGTTGGCAATGGTTGACGCCAGCACGAGGCTGAGCGCGATGGACACCAGAAGTGCGATGACGAACATCCGCAGCACCTGCTCGCGTTCGTTCCGGACCAGTTGATCCAGTTCGCCCGCCGCCGAGGTCACCGCGACCACGCCCAGCACCGCGCCGTCGCGCACGATGGGGGTTGCGACCGAAAACAGCGTGTTGCCCGCCGCATCCTCGCCCGCGCGCACCGAAGTGCGCCCGTTGCGCGCCGCTTCGACCAGCCCGCGTGACAGGGTGGCGGCATCGAGGGGCGCGTTTGTCCGCCCGCCGGGCACCAGACGCGACACGCCCGACCAGACCGCATTCAGGATGTCGGTCAGAATGGTGTTGCGCGGCAGCGACACCGGGTCGGGTGGCAGGCTGTCGTCACGCGCCTGCCCGACCGTCGCGGCAATCACCTGCCCGTTGCGGTCATAGACCGTCAGTTCGGTGCCCGGCGCCACGTCAATCCGCGCCAGTGTCAGCGCCGCGATCGCCCCTTGCGACGGGGCGTTCTGAACCGGGCCCACCACCTGCGGCAACCGCGCTTCGACCGCCGTTGCGATCAGCCGCGCCTCTGTCACCAGTGCGGCTTCGCGCTGGAGCACAAGGCTGTCGCGGAAGGGGTTGAGAAACAGAACCCCCGCCACCAACACGACCAGGGCCAGCAGGTTGAAGACGACGATCTTGCGCGCCAGCGGCGACCCGTTCAGCGAGACGAGGCCCCGCTTGCGGCGCCGCGCCCGCAAGGCCGGGTCGGTGGCGTTCTCCGGGCCAGTCCAGTCTTCGCCCAAAAGCACCGCACCCTGCCCCCGCACCGGAGCCGGCTTGCTGTCTTCCAGTGGGACACGATGCGCGAGGGTCATTCTTCGTTGTAACGATAGCCGATGCCATACAACGTCTCGATCGCCGAAAACTCGGGATCGACCGACCGCATCTTCTTGCGCAACCGCTTCACGTGGCTGTCGATGGTGCGGTCGTCGACATAGACCTGATCGTCATAGGCCACGTCCATCAACTGGTCGCGCGATTTCACAAAGCCCGGGCGCTGCGCCAAGGCCTGCAGGAGCAGGAATTCGGTCACCGTGAGCGACACGTCCATGCCCTTCCAGGCGACGGAATGGCGCAGCGGGTCCATCCGCAGGTTGCCGCGCTCCATCACCTTGGATTCGTCGGCGGCGGCCACCTCGCCGGTCGTGATGGCATCCTGACGGCGCAGCAGCGCACGGATGCGTTCGACCAGAAGCCTTTGACTGAACGGCTTTTTCACATAATCGTCCGCGCCCATCCGCAGGCCCAGAACCTCGTCGATCTCGTCATCCTTGGACGTGAGGAAGATCACCGGCATGTTGGTTTTCTGCCGCAGCCGTTGCAGCAGGTCCATGCCATCCATCCGGGGCATCTTGATATCGAGCACTGCCATGTCGGGCAGGCGCTTGTTGAACGCGTCAAGGGCGGACTGCCCGTCATTGTAGGTTTCCACCTCGAAACCCTCTGCCTCGAGCGTCATGGAAACGGACGTTAAAATATTTCGGTCATCGTCAACGAGGGCGATCCTCGACATGGGCGCTGTCCTTGTACTGCACGGTATGCCTGTTTTTTGCCATATTGTCCGCTTTTCGCTTCGCTGAATCAACAACCAACTGCGAATCACCCCGGCTCCGCGTCCTCAGTTGACCCAAAAATCCTAAACCAATGGCTAATTTGCCGCAGTGCAGGGGACTGGTTGCGCTAAACCACTTTTGGTTGCGCTAACTCAGGCAAAGCTTGCTGTTACTTGACCGGACCGACGTGTTATAGCCCGAAGAACGCACCGGTGGTGTGAACGGCGCAACATTGTTTCAATCACGGCGCTGTTATCGAAATCTACGGAACGCCGTTCCGACGGCACGGGAGCCTGCAAATGGACCATGGACGCGTGAACCCAGCCTGTACCCTCGATTCCCAAGGCCTGAGCGGGCTCGGCACTGTCTATTACAACCTCGTCGAACCCGCGCTGGTGCAGGCGGCCGTCAGCCGGGGTGAAGGCAGGCTTGGGATCGGCGGGGCGTTTCTTGTCTCGACCGGGCAGTTCACCGGCCGGTCGCCCAAGGACAAGTTCGTGGTCCGCACGCCGCTGGTGGAAAAGACCATCTGGTGGGAAAACAACCCGCCGATGACGCCCGATGCGTTCGACCGACTGCATGCCGACATGCTGGCCCACATGAAGGGCCGAGATTATTTCGTGCAGGACCTCTATGCCGGCGCCGATCCGGCGAACCGGCTGGACGTGCGGATGGTCACCGAGTTGGCGTGGCACAACCTGTTCATCCGCCACGTGCTGCGTCGGCCCGCGCGCGCCGATCTGGACAGCTTTGTGCCGCAGTGGACGGTCATCAACTGCCCGTCGTTCAAGGCCGACCCCGCGCGTCACGGGTGCCGGACCGAGACGGTGATCGCGATGAACTTCGACAGGAAGCTGATCCTGATCGGCAATACCGCCTATGCGGGCGAGAACAAGAAGTCGGTGTTCACGCTGCTGAACTACCTGCTGCCGGAAAAGGGCATCATGCCGATGCATTGCTCGGCCAACCACGCGCCGGGCGACCCCAACGATGTGGCGGTGTTCTTTGGCCTGTCGGGCACCGGCAAGACCACGCTTTCGGCGGACCCCGGCCGCATCCTGATCGGGGATGACGAACATGGCTGGTCGGACAACGGCACCTTCAACTTTGAAGGCGGCTGCTATGCCAAGACCATCAACCTGTCGCCTGAAGCCGAGCCGGAAATCTATGCCACGACGCACCGCTTTGCGACCGTGGTGGAGAACATGGTCTATGATCCCGATACGCTGGCGCTGGACTATACCGACAGCAGCCTGACGGAAAACACCCGCTGCGCCTATCCGCTGGACTATATCTCCAACGCGTCGGCCACCGGGTTGGGCGGGCATCCGAAGAATATCATCATGCTGACCTGCGATGCGTTCGGCGTGCTGCCCCCCATCGCGCGGCTGACCCCGGCGCAGGCGATGTATCACTTCCTGTCGGGCTTTACCGCCAAGACCGCCGGAACCGAGCGCGGCGTGACCGAGCCGACGCCGACCTTCTCCACCTGCTTTGGCGCGCCCTTCATGCCGCGCCGCCCCGAGATCTATGGCCAGCTTTTGCAAGAAAAGATTCGCGAGTTCGGCGCGACCTGCTGGTTGGTCAACACCGGCTGGACCGGCGGCGCCTATGGCACCGGGCGGCGCATGCCGATCAAGGCCACCCGCGCGCTGCTGACGGCGGCGCTGGACGGGTCGCTGAACGGGGTGGCGTTCCGCAAGGACCCGAACTTTGGGTTTGAGGTGCCGGTTGCGGTGCCGGGCGTGGACACCGACCTGCTGGACCCGCGCGGAACCTGGGCCGACGCGTCCGCCTATGACGCGCAGGCGGCCAAGCTGGTGGGCATGTTCTCGAAGAACTTCGCGCAGTATGTCGCCCATATCGACGACGAGGTGAAGGCCGCGGCCATCGGCTGAGGCCAAAAGGGGGGGCGCGCCCTGCCCGGCGGCGGCGCGCCCCCCTGCGCCTGTCCCTTCGAGGGACAGAACAGGCATGTAACCATATCAATGGCTTGGCGGCGCGGTTTTACCGTTTGTTAACACCTGCGCCCCCGCCCTGCCCGTCTGGCAAAAAAACCGGCCCCGGGGGTTTTCCCTTTTGACCGCGATGGGCTACATCCGCCCCAGAGCCGCTAGGAGCCTGCCATGTTGCGCGACGATCCGCTGTTTCTTTTGGCCGCCGCAGCGTCGCTGGCGGTGCTGGTCATCCTGATGATCGGGATCGCGGGGTTCGCGAAGGGCGGCGATTTCAACCGCAAGCATGCGAACCGGATCATGCGGTATCGCATCATCGCGCAGTTCATCGCGGTGGCGCTGATCGTGGGCTTTGTCTTTGTCCGGCAGAAGTGGGGAAACTGATGGTCGTCCTGTCGAAAATCTATACGAAGACCGGGGACGCGGGGGAAACCGCGCTTGGCAACGGCGCGCGGGTGGCCAAGCATTCCACGCGCGTCAATGCCTATGGCACGGTGGACGAAACCAACGCGACCGTGGGTCTGGCCCGTCTGCATGCCAGCGGCGATCTGGATGCCGCGCTCAAGCGCATCTCGAACGACCTGTTCGATCTGGGCGCGGACCTGTGTACGCCCGACATGCACCTGGACGCCACCCTGCCCTATACGCCGCTGCGGATGACCGAGGGTCAGGTGCTGCGGCTGGAACAGGAAATCGATGTGATGAACGCCCGACTGGAGCCGCTGCGCAGCTTCATCCTGCCCGGCGGGTCGGTGCTGGCGGCGCAGTTGCACCTGTGCCGCACGGTCTGTCGCCGCGCCGAACGGCTGGTGGTGGAACTGGCCACCATGGAGGCGGTGAACACCGAGGCGGTGAAATACCTCAACCGCTTGTCGGACTGGTTTTTTGTCGCCGGGCGCATCGCCAACGACGACGGCAAGGATGATGTGCTCTGGGTGCCGGGGTTGACCCGCTGACACGATGAAACGCGACGTCGCAACACGGTCAAATGTCGATTCCGGGCTGTTCTCGCACCTGCAGAACGGCTAACACCCGGTCAGTTGGAAAGGCGCGGGCCGGTCCGCGCGGTTGCTTGGGGGATATGAGCCGATGAAGGTCCTTGTGCCTGTCAAACGCGTCATCGACTACAACGTGAAGGTCCGCGTGAAGGCGGACGGATCGGGGGTCGATCTGGCGAACGTGAAGATGTCGATGAACCCGTTTGACGAGATCGCGGTCGAAGAGGCGATCCGTCTGAAGGAAAAGGGTGTGGCCACCGAAATCGTGGTCGTGTCGATCGGCGTGAAGCAGTCGCAGGAAACGCTGCGCACCGCGCTGGCGATGGGGGCAGACCGCGCCATCCTGATCCAGGCGACC
>JAUXPG010000348.1 GCA_030683915.1 Gemmobacter sp. | reverse complement strand
CCGCGTCAGCCGCCAGTTCCGCCGCCAGAAACCGCTCGAATCCGTCCAGATCCACCGGCTCGAACTGGCCAAAGCCCTGCATCCATACCGACGCTGCGCGCAGGCCATCAGGCTCCAGCCGGCACCATTTCACCCGTCCGCGCTTTTCCTGACTGATCAGCCCCGCCTCGGCCAGCACCTGCAAGTGCTTGGAAATCGCCGCCAGCGACATCTCGAACGGGTCCGCCACATCGGTCACCGCCATGTCATCCTCCAGCAACAGCGCAAGGATCGCGCGCCGCGTCGGGTCCGCCAGCGCGGCAAAGGTCAGGGACAGCGGGTCGGGCGTCATGCAAGGGGGCTTTCGGGGCAGGGGCGCCGCCGCCGACGCTAGGCATCCGCGCGGCCAAGGTCAACCGCACGGTTGAACATGCCCTGACGCTGCAATGCGGCATGGGTCCGGCGACCTGCCCGCCATGGTGGCGCAAACCTTATATAAATCAGATACTTGGCGCGTCGCCCTGCCGCAAGATGCGCGCTTGACTCGGGCACCACCCCTCACTAGGTTGCGCCGGACTGCACAAGGGGCTCCTCGGCATGGCAGACGATCCTGATCCCGGCCGCATCGACGAGCTGGAACGCCGGATCGCCGCGCTGAAGGCCAAGGACAAACGCGATCCGAGTGCGATGAAGGGTATCGGCCAGGGCGAAGCGGCCTGGCGCATGGTGATCGAGCTGGTCGTGGGCATGGGGCTCGGGCTGGCCATCGGGTTCGGGCTGGACGTGCTGTTCGGAACGAAGCCGGTGATGATGGTGATCTTCGTCCTGCTCGGCTTTGCAGCCGGGATCCGGACAATGCTCCGCACGGCGGCGGAGCTTGGCAAAAAGGCAGAGTCTGACTCTGCAGGCGAAAAGAGGGACTAGACGTGGCGGAGACCGGCGGTCTGCAAATTCACCCGATGGACCAGTTCATCGTGAAGCCCCTGTTCAATGACGGCGCGGTGCATTGGTACACGCCGACCAACGTCACGCTGTGGCTGTTGCTGGCGGTGCTGGCGATCGGCGCGCTGATGGTGCTGGGCACCCGCCGCCGCGCCATCGTCCCGACGCGCAGCCAGTCGGTCGCCGAACTGATCTACGGCTTCATCCACGACATGGTCGAGGATGTCGCAGGCCACGAAGGGGTCAAGTATTTCCCCTATGTCCTGACGCTGTTCCTGTTCATCCTGTTTGCCAACGTCCTCGGCCTGATCCCCATGAGCTTCACCACCACCAGCCACGTGGCGGTGACCGTGGTTCTGGCGCTGGCCGTGTTCCTGGGCGTCACGCTTCTGGGGTTTGCGCGGAAGGGCGTCGGCTTTCTGGGCATGTTCTGGGTGTCCTCCGCGCCGCTGGCGCTGCGCCCGGTCCTCGCGCTCATCGAAATCATCTCGTATTTCGTGCGCCCGGTGTCCCACTCCATCCGTCTTGCGGGCAACCTGATGGCCGGCCACGCCGTGCTCAAGGTGTTCGCGGGCTTTGCGTCCGTCGCTCTGGTCTCGCCTGTCGCCATCGGCGCGATGACCGCGATCTACGCGCTTGAACTGCTCGTGGCCGTCATTCAGGCCTACGTCTTTACCATCCTGACCTGCGTCTATCTGAAGGACGCGGTGGGCGACGCCCACCACTAAGGTCACGACACCCTCTCAGCCATTCCAACCACAGGAGAACGATCATGGAAGGCGAACTCGCACAAATGGGCAAATTCATCGGTGCTGGCCTTGCCACCATCGGTCTGGGCGGCGCCGGTATCGGCGTGGGCCATGTTGCCGGGAACTTCCTCGCGGGTGCGCTGCGCAACCCGTCGGCCGCTGCTGGCCAGACCGCGACGCTGTTCGTCGGTATCGCCTTCGCCGAAGCCCTCGGGATCTTTTCGTTCCTGATCGCTCTGCTGCTGATGTTCGCGGTCTGATCCGGGCCGGGGGCGCGCTGGCCGCGCCTCCAACCCAGACCGACCCCGACATACTCAGGAGAAGATCATGGCAACGGATGCGCATGGCGCAGCCCAAGGGGCCCAACAGGCCGGCGGCATGCCGCAGCTGGATTTCTCGACCTGGCCGAACCAGATCTTCTGGCTTCTGGTCGCTCTGGTCCTGATCCATCAGCTGCTGACCCGCGTGGCCCTGCCCCGCATCGGGGCGGTTCTGGCCGAACGCAAGGGCACGATCACCAACAACCTCGCCGCTGCCGAAGAACTGAAGCAGAAGGCGAAAGAGGCCGAGGCCGCCTATATCCAGGCGCTCGCCGACGCACGCGCTGAATCTGCAAAGATCGTCGCGCAGGCCAAGGCCGACATCCAGGCCGATCTGGATATCGCGACCGCCACGGCGGACGCCGAAATTTCGGCCCGTGCGGCCGAATCCGAACGCCGCATCGCGGAAATCCGCGCCTCGGCACTGGAAAGCGTGACCGAGGTCGCCAAGGACACCGCCAAGGAACTCGTGGCGGCCCTCGGTGGCAAGGTGGATGCGCGCAGCGTGACCGCGGCGGTCAACGCCCGGCTGAAAGGGTAAGCGATGCGGTATGTCCTTCCCCTGCTCATGCTGGCCGCCGTGCCGGCACACGCGGCCACCGGCCCGTTCTTTTCGCTGGCCAACACCAACTTCACCGTCCTGATCGCCTTTCTGATCTTCATCGGGGTGCTGGTCTATTTCAAGGTGCCGGGCCTGCTGGCCGGGCTGCTGGACAAGCGCGCGGCGAAAATCCAGGACGATCTGGAAACCGCCCGCCGCCTGCGCGAAGACGCCAAGACGCTGGTCGCAAGCTATGACCGCAAGCTGAAAGAGGCCAAGGAACAGGTCGAACGCATTGTCGCCAATGCCCAGATCGAAGCCCAGGCCGCAGCCGAGGCCGCCAAGGCCGATCTGGCCCGTTCGATTGCCCGCAAGATGCAGGCCGCCGAGGAACAGATCGCCGCAGCCGAAGCCGCCGTCATCCGCGAAGTGCGCGAACGCGCCATCGCAGTGGCGATTGCCGCCGCAGGCGACGTGCTGTCCAAGCAGATCACCGGCGACAGCGCCGGCGCTCTGATCGACGCCTCGATTGCCGAAGTGGGCAAGCGCCTGAACTGATCGGCGCCTTCAGACCAGACAAGGGGCCTCGCCAGACATGGCGGGGCCCTTTGCGTGTCGGCGGTCAGCGTGCGGCCACGGCGGCCAGCATGGCACGCGCCTCTGCGGTCATCCAGTCGGCCTCGCCGATCATCCGGGCCACTTCGCGGCCCTCGCGGTCCAGCACCACGGTGACGGGCAAACCGACCACACCCATCTCGCGCGCCAGCGCCGATTTCGGGTCGAGCAGGATGGGCAGCCGGACAATCCCGGCGTCGGCAAAGAACTTGTCGATGGCGGCGGGCATGTTGCGCCCGGTGGCCACTGTCACCACCTCGACATCCGGCGCCATCGCTTCGGCCAACGCGTCGAGCGCGGGCATCTCCGCCCGGCAGGGCGGGCACCAGGTTGCCCAGAAGTTCAGCACCACAACCTTGCCCTGCCAATCCGACAGCCGGTGTTCGGTGCCATCGCGCGCGGTGAACACTGCGGTCCCGGCTGCGACCGGCGCGTCGTGCACCACCAACTTGCGCATCTCGCCTTGCCGCAGCGCCGTCAACGCCGCATCCGCGGCCGCCGGGTTTGCACCGAAAGCCAAGGCCGTATAGACAGCCGTCAGACCGACCAACCCCTTCAGACCCGACAGGCCACCCATGACCTCATCCTCCCCCGATGCCAAAGCCGCCGCCAATGCCATGTGGGGTGGGCGCTTCACCACCGGACCGGATGCCATCATGGAGGCGATCAACGCCTCGATCGGCTTCGACCGGCGGCTCTACGCCCAGGACATCGCGGGCAGCCGCGCCCATGCCGCCATGCTGGCAGCCACGGGCATCCTCACGGATAGCGATGCCGAGGCCATCCGGGAAGGGCTTCTCACGGTGTTGTCAGAGATCGAGGGCGGGCGCTTTGACTTCCGCACCGATCTGGAAGACATCCACATGAACGTGGAAAGCCGCCTGCGCGATCTGATCGGCCCGGCGGCGGGGCGCCTGCACACCGCGCGCAGCCGCAACGATCAGGTGGCGGTCGATTTCCGCCTTTGGGTCCGCGACCAGTGCGACGCGGCGATTTCGGGCATCACCGAATTGATTCGTGCGCTGCTCGCGCAGGCCGAGGCGGGCGCCGACTGGGTGATGCCCGGCTTCACCCATCTGCAAACCGCACAGCCGGTCACATGGGGCCATCACATGATGGCCTATGTCGAAATGCTGGGCCGGGACATGGGCCGCTTTCAGGACGCCCGCGCACGGATGAACGAATGCCCGCTGGGCGCCGCCGCCCTGGCTGGCACCAGCTTTCCCATCGACCGCCACATGACCGCCGCCGCGCTGGGGTTCGACCGCCCCACCGCCAACAGCCTGGATTCCGTCTCCGACCGCGACTTCGCGCTGGAATATCTGTCGGCCGCCAGCATCTGCGCCATGCACCTCAGCCGCTTTGCCGAGGAACTGGTGATCTGGTCCTCCGCGCAGTTCCGTTTCGTGCGCCTGCCCGACCGCTGGACCACCGGCTCCAGCATCATGCCGCAGAAAAAGAACCCCGATGCGGCGGAACTGATCCGCGCCAAGATTGGCCGCATCCTTGGCGCCACGGTGGCGCTGTTCACGGTGATGAAGGGGCTGGCGCTGACCTATTCCAAGGACATGCAGGAAGACAAGGAACAGGTGTTCGATGCCGCCGACAGCCTGATGCTGGCGCTCGCCGCCATGTCTGGCATGGTCGCGCACATGACGGCGAATCGCCCGGTGTTGGCCGCCGCCGCTGCCTCGGGGTTTTCCACCGCCACCGACCTTGCCGATTGGCTGGTGCGGACGCTCGGCCTGCCGTTCCGCGACGCCCACCACGTCACCGGCACGCTCGTGAAATGCGCCGAGGACAGGGGCTGTGACCTGCCCGACCTGACCCTGGCCGAGATGCAGGCGGTGCATGCCGGGATCACGGCGGATGTGTTCAGCGTGCTGGGCGTGGAAAACTCGGTGCGCTCGCGCCAGTCCTATGGCGGCACCGCACCCGATCAGGTGCGCGCGCAGGTCGCACGCTGGCAGGCGCGTCTTGCCTGACGCGCCGCTTCGGCGAACTCCTGCGCGCTTGGGCGCCGGCGCGCCGCGCAGGGGCTGGCCGGGTAGGACGCGCCGGGGTATCGGTCAAAAGTGGGGGCCGAGCGCCCCCCATTTAAGTCGCGCGGCCCCTGCGCCGCCCCGAATTTGGAGGGTTTCTTGATGCCACGCCTTGCGCTTGCCCTGCCGCTTTTGCTGCTGGCCGCTTGCGGCGCCGACGGCCCGCCTGTGCCGCCCACCAAGGCCGCCACCGCGCCCACCAGCCTCCACCTGTCGGGCGAGGCACGGATCGGTCTGGTCAAAGGGCTGGACTGAGGGTCCGCCTCAGCCCATCGCCGCGATCAGCGCGCGCAGTGCGGCGGGCGCGTCGTCATGGCGCCAGACCTCCTCGCCGAAGGCGAAGAAATCGGTCACCGGCGCCAGCGCGGCGATCAGCTCGGGGGACAGCGCGCCTTCGGCCACCACCGGCACCTCGATCATCTCTGACCACCACTGAAACAGCTCGAACTCGGCACGGGTGCCATCGCCCAGCGCGGTCAGCCCGATCGGGCCGAAGCTGACATAATCCGCGCCCGCCTCGGCAGCGTTGATGCCGTCGTGGCGCGAGGCACCGCAGAACGCCCCGATTATCGCGTCCGGCCCCAGATCCTTGCGATGCTTGCGGGTGTTGCGCCCGCCATCGGGCAGGTGCACACCGTCCAGCCCCAGCCGGTCCACCATCTGCACATGCCGGTCGATGACCAGCGCCACATCCCGCGCATGCGCGACCATCCGCAGCGTATCGGCAGCGCGGGCGATGTCGTCTTCCTCGCGGTTGGCCATGGTCAGGCGCACGCAGGCGACTTCGGCGGCATCGAGCACGGCCGCCAGCCGGTCGGGAAAGGTGTCAAGGTCAAAGACGGGCGGGGTGATGAGGTAAATCTGCGGGCGGTCGGCGTCGGCCATCGGGCGGTCCTTTGCGGGTTTCAAGCCTTCTAGCGCGCCGCGCGGCGAAAGGCCACCGGCGCGCGCGTCGGTTTCCCTTGCGCGGCGGTCGGCCCCGCCCTATCACCCGCGGCGACCCCGACCCGGAGCCCCCCTTGACCCAACCCGTGATGATCCTCGTGCGCCCGCAGATGGGCGAAAACATCGGCGCCGCCGCGCGCGGGATGCTGAACTTCGGGCTGGAGCAGATGCGAATCGTGGCACCCCGCGATGGCTGGCCCAACCCCAAGGCGGTGGCCATGGCCTCGGGGGCCGGGCGGCTGCTGGACCATGCCGGGCTGTTTGACGATGTCGCGGCTTCGGTGGCGGATTGCCATTACGTCTTTGCCACCACCGCGCGCCCGCGCGAGTTGACCAAACCCGTCGTCACGCCGGAAGAGGCGATGGCCCAGACCCGCGCGCTGATCGCCGCGGGCAAGAAGGTGGCGGTGCTGTTCGGCCCGGAACGGACCGGGCTGGAGAATGACGAGGTTGCCCAAGCCAACGCCATTGTCACCGTGCCGGTGAACCCGGATTTCCCCTCGCTCAATCTGGCGCAATGTGTGCTGCTGACCGGCTATGAATGGCGCCGCCAGACCGCCGGCACGATTCCCGTGCCCGAGATCGACCTGGCCACCTCTGTCGAGCGCCAGCACCTTGGCGACCATTACGAGGCGACACTGGATGCGGTGGGGTTCTTTTTCCCCGAAACGAAAGAAGCCAGCATGAAGCGCAACCTGCGCAGCATGTGGGCCCGCCTGCCGCTGACCCGCGCCGATGTCCAGATGCTGCACGGGTTGCTGCGGCA
>JAUXPG010000381.1 GCA_030683915.1 Gemmobacter sp. | reverse complement strand
TGCAGGTGCGGTAAAGGTCGCCCGCCGCGCCCGACTTGGACACAAGGTCGCCCATCAGCACGAACAGCGGAATGACGATAAAGACCTGACTGCGGATCGCATCGTAACTCGCCGACGACAGCAGCGAGATGGCGATGTTGAAATCCCCGAACATGATCCACAGACCAATCGCGCTGGTGGTGGCAAGGACCACAGCAATGTGAAAGCCCAGCAGCACCAGCAGGAACAGCAGCCCGATCATGTAGAGAACGATGTCAGCGGCCATGTCAGACGTCCTTTCCGGTTTTGCTTTGGTCGGACATCACCGACGCGTTCGCCGCGTCAAAGCTCAGGATGCCGGGATATGCGATCTCGTGTTCCAGCTGGCCGGTCCAGTCCAGCCAGATCATCGCCAGATAGGCGATGGCCGCATAGACCGCCGTTCCGATCAGCAGAAACCGGATCGGCCATGTCGGCACCCGCAAGGCGCCTTCGCCTTCATACTCCCCGATCCGATAGGCATAGGCCGCCGGTTCCAGAGCCGCCCAGGCGATCAGCGCAAACAACGCGATTCCCAGCAGATAGCCGAAGGTCCGCAACAGCCTGCGCCCCATCTTGCCCAGGCCGTCCGCAAAGATTTCCGTCCGCAACATCGACCCCGACAAGATGGCCAGCGGAAGTTGCATGAAGGTGATGGCCACCACCGAATTCTTGATCACCTCGGTCGTGCCGCGGATCGGATAGGAAAACACACTGCGCCCCACCACATCCGCTATGATCGCAAAACCCAGAACCAGCACCCACAGGGCGGAAACCACGTGAATACCCCGCGCCAGGCCGACAAGCGCCCTTAGCATTTTTCCCATACCTCTCTGTTCGTGTCGGGTCATCCGCCCGACTTATTTTTCACAGACCTACGGCAATCCCAGGGACCGCACAACATCCCTTAGCGATTGATAAATAAGGCGGGGCGCAACCCTGACAGGCGCCCCGCCCGGTTCCGGTCAGCGCCCCGAAACCTCGGTCAGATCGCCCTCGGCAGACACGGCAAGCCCGGTTTGTGCCGATTGCTCAAGAATTTGCGGCGCCCATGCCACGCGCCCGCCGTCCAGCGTCGTGTGTTTGGATCCGATGATCGCCATCAGAATGGCATGGCTATCGCCGACGTTGCGAAACCCGCGATAGACGCCGGGCGGAAACGAGATGACGTCATGCGGGCCGACGATGATTTCCTTGTCGCCGTCCTTGCCCCAATAGCAGGCCCACGTTCCGGTTAGGGGGATGAAAACTTCGATGGTCTCGTGCGCGTGCAGCGCGGCCCCCTTGCCGGGATCGGCACCGACATAAGTGATGCCGAAATAGCGTGAATCGTTGATCGCCGGGGCAAGCGAGGGGTCTTCGGTGACGCCGCGCCCGATGACGTTGTAGATGTCGCGGTGATATTGCGGGATACGCGTATCGACGAACGCCTGCTTCGAAGGGGTCAGCGTGGCGAAGCGGGCCACGCGGGCCTCCATTTCTGCGACGGTCGGTTCAATGATTTCCATGCTCATGCTCCTTGGGTTGCGATGCGCTGCATTTCGCTGCGGTACCAGTCGCCAATCTGGCTGGCCGTCATCCAAGCCACGCCGGGCGTGGCCTTGATATGATCCAGCAAACGTTCCAAGGCGCCGATCCGGTGCGGGACCCCGGTGATGTAGGGGTGAATCGAAATCGCCATCACCCGGGGGTTCTGCTGCCCTTCGGCGTGCAGCCGGTCGAACTGTGCCCGGCCTCTGTCAAAGAACTCCTCGGCCGGGTGGTTTTGCAGGGCGAAAACCGTGATGTCGTTGATCTCGACGGTATAGGGAATGGTGGTGATCTGGCCATGCGGGGTGTCGATGTCCTGCGGCAGATCGTCGATCACCCAGTCGGCAACATATTCGATGCCCGCCGCGCGCAGATGGTCCAGCGTGTCGTCGGTTTCGGTCAGGCCGGGGCTTTCCCAACTGCGCGGCGCGGTGCCGGTGAAGTCGCGGATCGCGTCACAGGCCTTGACGATCTCGGCGCCCTGATCCTCCAGCCGGTGCATCGGCCCTTGCACGAATCCGTGGCCCATGAATTCCCATCCCGCCTCCAGCGCGGCACCGGCCACGCGCGGATAGGACCGACAGACATTGCCGTTCACGGCAAAGGTCACCGGGATGCCGCGCGACACCAGCGCCTGATGCTGGCGCCAGAAACCGGCGCGCATGCCGTATTCGTGCCACGACCAGTTGGGCACATCGGGCAACAGCGGTTGGCCCATCGGGGGCGGCAGCACAGTGCGCGGCATGGCGCGTTCGATGCGCCATTCTTCAGCGTTCAGGATGACCCAGACCGCCACCTGCGCCCCGTCTGGCAAATGCAGGCGGGGCCGGTCAACGCTGGCCTGATAGGGAATACGGTCCGAAAGACGCATCAGGACGCTCCATTGGCAGGGGTGATTCTGACATCGCTGCGCGGGGCAGGGGCCTCGAACACGGCGATGTTGCCGTTCGGTTCGGCAGCGAGAAAGGGGAGGTGTGTGCGGCCTGTGAGGCGCGGCATGCCCAAGGCGGCGCCCAGATCACCTACTGCAACCGGAGGATGCCCAGCCAGCCGCGCCGCGCTGTACCGCCCGCACCAGCCAACCCCGATCCCCGTGTCGTTCAACATGTTGTTCCCCACCCGAAAACCCGCAGAACGGGCTCAAAGCCGATGTTGACAGCCGGTTAGTTAGCAGGTGATAAACACAAGCCCGCAGCGGAGCAAGCACAACGTCACCCGGCAAGGGACAGCTCGAAAGACTGCGGCAGACAGTTACCACTCTGGGAGGAGTTCGTGGAATGATCGCGAAACAGGTTTCCGGCAAGCCGACCGTCGGACTTGCCCTTGTCGGCGCGCTGGCCCTTACCGCGCTGCCGGCCTCTGCCGACACATTCACCCTGCGCGTCGGCGCCGGGCATCCGTCGGGCCCGTCTGTTTATGTCAACCTTGTCGAAACGTTCTTTGTGCCCGAGGTCAAGAAGCGGGTGGCCGAACGCACGTCGCACAAGGTGGAGTTCATCGAAGGTTACGGTGGTTCGATCGCCGGGGTGGCCGACACGCTCGAGGCGGTGCAATCCGGTCTGCTGGACGTCGGCGCCTACTGCATGTGCTTTGAACCGGCCAAGCTGTTCCTGAACAACTTCCCCTACTGGGCGCCCTTTGGCCCGCAGGGGTCGGCCGAGTCGATGAAGATCACCCGCGCGGTCTATGATGCGCACCCCGCGCTGACCGAAGTGTTCCGCAAGGATCACGGTCAGGAGCTGCTGGGCCTGTCGGGCTGGGACAACTATCACCTTGGCACGACAATGGAATGGTCCACCGTGTCGGACCTGAAGAATGTGAAGATCGGCGGCGCCGGTCCCAACCTGCCTTGGCTGGAATATGCCGGGGCGGTGCCGGTGCAATCGACCCTGCCCGAAGGGTATATGAGCCTGCAGACCGGGGTCTATAACGGCTGGCTGATGTTCCCGTCGTCCTATCTGGGTTTCAAGTTCCACGAGCCGGCGCCGAACTACACGTTGATCGGCTTTGGCCCCATGATGGTGAACGCCCTTACCGCCAACAGCCGCACGATGGATCGTCTGCCCCCCGAAGTGGCCGCGATCATTCGCGAGGTCGGCGCCGAATATGAGGCGAAATCGGGCGAGGCGCTGGACGCCGCGCAGGAGCGCGGCTTGAAGGGCCTGAAAGAAGCTGGGGCCAACATCCGCGAACTGGCACCCGAAGTCCGGCAGGGCTGGGCCGAATCGATGCTGCCGTTCCCGAAGAAACAGGCAACCGAGGCCGATGGCCGCGGCCTGCCCGGAACGGCGGTGATGAAGGACTACCTGCGCCTCGTGGCCGAGTCGGGTTACCAGTGGCCGGTGGCCTATTCGGTCGACTGACCCTTACGCACCGAATGCAGTACGGAACGGCCGGGCGCACAGCCCGGCCGTTTTCGTTCGGTCAGGTCCCCAAGGGGCGCTGCGCCAGTTCTGCGGCAACGTCCGGGTCCAGCGGGGTGTCAAAGGTCCGCACAATGAAGGCGAGGGTTGAATAAAACCCCACGGTGGCCATCACGTCGAACACGCCCTCCACCCCGACCAACGCCTGCAACGCCGCGCGCTTGGGCTCGGGCAAATGGTGGTCGTCGATCAGCGCATCGACGGCGCCTGCAATCACCGCATCTTCCGGTTCCATGCCATCCAACGGTCCAGCGATCGAGGCGATGCGCGCATCCGCCATGCCGCAGGCCCGTCCCCGGCTGATGTGATGCGCCCATTCATACTCCGCACCCATCCGATGGCCAGTCCGTAGAATCACCACCTCGCTGCGCTGGGCGCCCAGACTGTTGCGCAGCACGATGTGCTCGCGCAGGGGCGCCCAGGCCCGGACCAGTGCCGGGTGATGCGCCATCACACGATAAACGTTAAGGCGCCCGGCAAAACTGGCCTTCATATCGGCCAGTTCGGTCGGCCAGTCGGCACCGATAAGCGGGGGGCAGGACATGGGGGGCACCTCCTGAAGGAATCAGGCGCCACTATGCATGAAGGGCGCGCGCCTTCCAGTGCCTGCGCGCAGAGTCGGCCTCCGACCGCCGCGCAGCCCCATCGCAGGGCGGCGCGGCACAGGCGGTGTCACTTGTTGGCGTCACGAATCTGGTCGGCCTTGGTCTTGTCAAAGGCGATGCCTTTGGCAGCAAACAGGGCGTCCAGCTCGCCCGAAAGGGTCATTTCGGTGACAATGTCGCAGCCGCCGACGAATTCGCCCTTCACATAAAGCTGAGGAATTGTCGGCCAGTCCGAAAAATCCTTGATGCCCTGCCGCACGTCGGCATCAGCCAACACGTTCACATCGGCGAATTCTACGCCCATGAAGTTCAGCACCCCCGCCACGCGGCTGGAAAATCCGCACTGCGGCATCATCTTGGTGCCCTTCATGAACAGCACAACGTCATTGGCGGCGATCGTCTCGCGGATCTGATCCTGCGCGCTCATTTTCCGGTTCTCCTTGCCGTTCGCACCGGCACACGGATACGCCGCATCCCGCCGGGGCCGTTGTCATCATCATCATCGCCTTCATCGCGGGCCCGTGCTGCGGCCAACACGACCGCCACCACCACCACCCCAAGAAGGATTGCGTATACCATCAGTCCGGCGCCCGGGTCGTCAGCGCAAGTGCGTGCAACTCGCCCTGCGCGCCGTCCATCTTGCCCTTGAGCGCGGCATAAACGGCACGCTGCTGCTGCACCCGGTTCATGCCGCGAAAACTTTCATCGACCACCTCGGCGGCGAAATGCGCGCCGTCGTCGCCCTGAACCGAGATTTTCGCTTTGGGAAAACTCTCCCGCAGAAGATTTTCGATATCCTGAGCCTGGATCATGGGCCGCTCCTTGCACCTTGACCCCAATCTAGGCCGCCCCATCCGCACCTGCAAGCCACCCCGCGCCGCCTGCTTCGCGCCGACGCAAATATCCCGGGTGGTGCGGGGGGCAGCGCCCCCCGTTCCGCAGTGTCAGCCCTTGCCCGCCACCCGGGCGTTGCGCGTGGCGATCAGCTTGAGCCGCAGCGCGTTCAGCCGGATGAAACCGGCGGCGTCCTTCTGGTCATAGGCACCGGCATCTTCTTCGAAAGTGACGTGCTTCTCGCTGTAAAGCGTATGTTCCGACCAGCGCGCCACCGTCCGCACGGACCCTTTGTACAGCTTCAGCCGCACCGTGCCGGTCACGTGGTCTTGGCTCTTGTCGATCAGCGCCTGCAGCATCTCGCGCTCGGGGCTGAACCAGAACCCGTTGTAGATCAACTCCGCATAGCGCGGCATGATCGAATCCTTCAGGTGCCCGGCGCCTGCGTCCAGCGTGATCTGCTCAATGCCGCGGTGGCCTTCCAGCATGATGGTGCCGCCGGGGGTTTCATAAAGGCCGCGCGACTTCATGCCGACAAAGCGGTTTTCCACGAAGTCGAGCATCCCCACACCATGGCGCGCGCCGTATTCGTTCAGCTTGGTCAGCAGGGTCGCCGGGCTCATCGTCTCGCCGTTGATCGCCACCGGGTCGCCCTTTTCATAGGTGACCTCGATGAACTCGGGCGTGTCCGGCGCGTCTTCGGCCCGCACGATGCGTTGGGCCACATAGTCGGGCGCCTCGTCTGCCGGGTTTTCCAGCACGCGGCCTTCGGACGAGGTGTGCAGCAGGTTGGCATCCACCGAGAACGGTGCTTCGCCGCGCTTGTTCTTCGCAATCGGAATCTGGTTCTGTTCGGCGAATTCCAGCAGGCGGGTGCGGCTGGTCAGCTTCCACTCGCGCCACGGCGCGATGACCTTGATCGATGGGTCCAGCGCGTAGGCGCTGAGCTCGAAACGGACCTGGTCGTTGCCTTTGCCGGTCGCACCATGCGCCACCGCGTCGGCGCCGGTTTCCTGCGCGATCCGCACCAGATGCTGCGAGATCAGCGGCCGTGCGATCGAGGTGCCCAACAGGTACATCCCCTCATAGACCGCGTTGGCGCGGAACATGGGGAACACGAAGTCGCGCACGAATTCCTCGCGGACATCGACGATATGGATGTTTTCCGGTTTGATCCCCAGCAGGATCGCCTTTTCCCGCGCCGGTTCCAGTTCTTCGCCCTGGCCCAGATCGGCGGTGAAGGTCACCACCTCGCAGCCATATTCGGTCTGCAGCCATTTCAGGATGATCGAGGTGTCGAGCCCTCCGGAATAGGCAAGAACGACTTTCTTCGGCTTGGTCATCGCGGCGGCTCCCTCACGGTTTCGCCTGCGATTACTGGGAAACGCCGCCAAGGGCAAGGATGGCCCTGCGTGCCGGGCGCCGCATCGGTCCTTGGTCGCCAAGTCCCTTGCCGAATGGCCGTCCGGCGGGCTACTGCGGTCTTGGCGCGCCGCGGGGGACCACCGGATGACCGACCAGACTTTTTGCCAAGGTGCGGATGCCGCTGCCGTCGCGCTGCGTGATTTGTTCGAACCCACCCCGCTCCAGCGCAACGACCATCTGTCAGCGCGCTACGGTGCCGACATCTGGCTCAAGCGCGAAGACCTCAGCCCGGTCCGCAGCTATAAACTGCGCGGCGCTTTCAATGCCATGCGCAAGGTTCGCGCGGCGCAGCCCGCCCAACGCCAGTTCGTTTGCGCCAGTGCGGGCAACCATGCGCAGGGGGTGTCATACGCCTGCCGACATTTTGGGGTGAAGGGCACGGTTTTCATGCCCGTGACCACGCCGCAGCAAAAAATCGACAAGACGCGGATCTTCGGCAATGGCATGGTCGAGATCGTGCTCACAGGTGACTATTTCGACCAGACGCTGGCCGCCGCCAAGGCCTTCTGTGCCCGGCAGGGGGCATATTTCCTGTCGCCTTTCGATGATGCGGACGTGATCGAAGGGCAGGCGACGGTCGCTGCTGAAATCCTTGCCCAACTGGGCGCCGCGCCCGATCTGGTCGTGCTGCCGGTGGGCGGCGGGGGTCTGGCGTCGGGGATTACACGGTACATGGCAGATGCGGCGCCGCAGGTCGGGTTTCGCTATGTCGAACCTCTGGGCGGCGCCAGCCTTGCGGCGGCGCTGGCTGCCGGGGCGCCTGTGACCCTGCCGCGCGTCAACAGTTTCGTCGATGGCGCGGCGGTGGCACGGTTGGGTGACCTGACTTTTGCCGCGCTGCGCGGGATCGATCCCTCGCATGTGCTGGCGGCGCCAGAAGACCGCATCTGCGTCACCATGCTGGACATGCTGAATGTCGAAGGCATCGTGCTGGAGCCAGCCGGGGCATTGTCGGTCGATGTGCTGCCCGAACTGGCGGATCAGATCCGGGGCAAGGTGGTGGTTTGTGTCA
This sequence comes from Gemmobacter sp., assembly GCA_030683915.1. Lineage (GTDB taxonomy): Bacteria > Pseudomonadota > Alphaproteobacteria > Rhodobacterales > Rhodobacteraceae > Wagnerdoeblera. Next base: position 294 of record JAUXPG010000381.1, on the reverse strand, counting down.
CGTCGGGGGGCAATTTCGATTTCGAACGCCTGCCCGAGGTGAAGGAACGCGCGCAGCGGTACTCGGGTGTGAAAAAATACTTCATCCTGCGCATGCCCCAGCGCCCCGGCGCCCTGCGCGAATTTCTGTCAATGCTGGGTCCGGATGACGACATCGCGCGGTTCGAATACCTCAAGAAATCGGCCCGGAACTTTGGTTCGGTCCTGATCGGCATCGAAACCAAGCGGCCCGAGAACTTTACCCAGTTGTTCGCCCGTCTGGACGCCGCCGCCTTTGCATGGCGCGACATCACCG
>JAUXPG010000264.1 GCA_030683915.1 Gemmobacter sp. | reverse complement strand
GTGGGGCTGGTGCTGTTTTATGCCAAGCTGCGCTGGGTCGGCGGGCCGGGGCGGATCGACATCTTTCTGGATGGCATGGTGCCGGTGCGGACGGGCCTGCTGCTGGTCGATTCCCTGATGGCGGGGAATTGGGCCGCGCTGCGAAGTGCTGCGTCGCATATCGTGTTGCCGGCGACGATTCTGGGGTTCTTCTCGCTGGCCTACATTGCGCGGATGACCCGCAGTTTCATGCTCGAACAGTTGGGGCAGGAATTCATCACCACCGCGCGGGTCAAGGGCGCGCCCGAACGGGTGGTGATCTGGCGGCACGCGTTCCGCCCCATCCGGGTGCAACTGCTGACCGTGGTCGGGCTGAGCTATGCGGGGCTGCTGGAAGGGTCGGTGATGATCGAAACGGTGTTTTCGTGGCCCGGCATCGGCAATTACCTGACCACCGCGCTGCTTAACGCTGACATGAACGCGGTGCTGGGGGCGACCCTGGTGATCGGCGCGGTGTTCATCGGGATCAACAAGGGGTCGGACCTGATGTATCGGCTGCTGGACCCGAGGGCGCGCGCATGACCACGCTGGATTGGCTGAACGACGAAGACCCGGCCACCCGCGTGCAGGCCCGTGCCGGGCAGGTGTGGCGGCTGGCGCGCGACCTGTCGCGCAACCCGTTGGCGATGGTGGGGTTGGCCATCATCGTGGCGCTGCTGGTAGTGGCGGCCTTTGCGCCTTGGATCGCGCCCTATTCGCCGGTGGAAGGGATGCTGACCAACCGGCTGAAGCCGCCTTCGGCCGCGCATTGGATGGGCACGGACGAGCTTGGCCGCGATATCCTGTCGCGCGTGATCCACGGGGCGCGCATCACGCTGTATATCGTGCTGCTGGTGGCGGTGATTTCGGCGCCGCTGGGGTTGGTGATTGGCGCGGTGTCGGGGTATTTCGGCGGCTGGGTGGACCGGGTGATGATGGGGTTGACCGACATATTCCTGTCGATGCCCCGGCTTATTCTGGCGCTGGCCTTCGTGGCAGCCCTTGGTCCGGGCATTGAAAACGCGGTGATTGCCATCGCCATCACCGCGTGGCCGGTCTATGCCCGTATCGCCCGTGCCGAGACGCTGACCTTTCGCAAGTCGGATTTCATCGCGGCCGTCCAGATGCAGGGGGCCAGCCATGCGCGGGTGATCGGGCTGCATGTGTTGCCGCTGTGCATGTCATCGACCATCGTGCGGGTGACGCTGGACATGGCGGGGATCATCCTGACCGCCGCCGGACTGGGCTTTCTTGGCCTTGGCGCGCAGCCGCCGTTGCCCGAATGGGGCGCGATGATTTCCAAGGGGCGCGCGTTCATTCTGGACCAGTGGTGGGTCGCGACCATGCCCGGTTTCGCCATCGTCATCGTGTCGCTGGGGTTCTGCCTGTTCGGGGACGGGCTGCGCGATGTGCTGGACCCCCGGCAAAGGAGCAAGGGATGACCCTGCTGTCGGTTCAGGATTTGCGGGTCAGCTTTCCCGACCGCAGCGGCGGGCGGGTGGAGGTGGTGCGCGGGCTGTCGTTCGACCTTGGGCGCGAACGGCTGGGCATTGTGGGGGAATCCGGGTCGGGCAAGTCGATGACCGGGCGCGCGGTGATGGGGCTGATCGCACCGCCGGGCCGGGTGACGGCGCGGCGGATGGAATTTGACGGCATCGACCTGACGCGCCTGCCGGAAAAGGGTTATCGCGCGTTGCGCGGCGCGCGCATGTCGATGGTGTTGCAGGACCCGAAGTTCAGCCTGAACCCCGTGATCCGCATAGGCGACCAGATTGCCGAGGCGCTGGAGTTCCACACCCGTCTGTCGGCCCGCGCCCGCCGCGCCAAGGTGCTCGAGGCCCTTGAGGCCGTGCGGATCGAGGACCCCGAGCGCGTGGCGCGTCTGTTCCCGCACGAGGTGTCGGGCGGCATGGGCCAGCGGGTGATGATTGCGATGATGGTGGTGCTGGAACCCGCGCTGATGATCGCGGACGAACCCACCAGCGCGCTGGACGTATCGGTGCGCGAACAGGTGCTGGCCATCATGGACGATCTGGTGCGCCGCCGGGGCATGGGGCTGATGCTGATTTCCCATGATCTGAACATGGTGGCGCGCTGGTGCGACCGGATTCTGGTGATGTTCAACGGCGAGGTGGTCGAGGAAATCGGCCCCGGCGCGCTGCATGCGGCCCGGCATCCCTATACCCGCGGGCTGGTGGCCAGCCTGCCGCGGCTGGATGAGGACCGGGCCGAACTGCCAGTGTTGGACCGCGCGGCGCTGGGGGCGGGCACATGATCGAGGTGCGCGATCTGACCGTGCGGTATGGACCGTCCACGGTGCTGCACGATGTCTCGTTCACTGTGGCCGAAGGCGAAAGTTTTGCGCTGGTCGGGGAAAGCGGGTCGGGCAAATCCACCATCCTCAAGGCGCTGGCCGGGCAGGTGGACGATTGGTCGGGCCACATGGCGCTGGCGGGCCAGCCGATTGCGCGCCGCCGCAGCCGCGCGCAGGCGGCGCAGGTGCAGATGGTGTTTCAAGACCCCTACGGTAGCCTGCATCCGCGGCGCACCGTGGATGATACGCTTGCGGAGCCGCTGTCCATCCACGGGTTGCCCGACCATGACGCGCGGGTCTTGGCCATGCTGGATGCCGTGGGGTTGGCGCGGCGGTTCCGCTTTCGGTTACCGCACCAGCTGTCGGGCGGGCAGCGCCAGCGGGTCGCCATTGCCCGCGCGCTGATGCTGCAGCCGCGCGTGTTGTTGCTGGATGAACCGACCAGCGCGCTGGATGTCAGTGTGCAGGCGGAGATCCTGAACCTGCTCAAGCGGCTGCGTGCCGAACAGGGGCTGACCTTTCTGTTGGTCACGCACGATCTGCCGGTGGTGTCGTTCTTGTGCGAACGGCTGGCGGTGTTGCGGTCGGGCCGGGTGGTGGAAACCGCCGATGTGGCGCTGTTGCGCAAGGGCCGGTTGACCAGCGCCTATGGGCAAGAGCTTTTGGAACGCAGCGAGGGCCGGACCCGCTGAGCCGCCGCCCGGATTGCTATGCGCCATAACCATTGGTCGGTGCAACGGTCTTGCCAGCCATGCCGCGAAAGGCCAGACTGGCGGCCAAGGCGCCCGCTCAGGGCGCGCGGGCGCCGGGGGGATGGCATGGCGGGTCAGGGGGGCGTCGCGTCGCCGCACGTGCGGATGGAAACCCGCGCCGATGGCAGCCTGCTGGTCTGGCAGGACACGCCCCTGGCGCCTTGGCCGCGCACCATCACCGAACGGTTGATGCATTGGGCGCAGACCCGGCCCGATGCAACGTGGCTGGCCGAACGTGGTGCCGATGGCACGTCGTGGCAACGGCTGAGCTATGCGCAAGGCGCGCGGGCCATCCGCGCGGTTGGCACGGCGCTGCTGGACCTTGGGCTGTCGGCAGACCGCCCGCTTCTGATCCTGTCGGGCAATTCGGTGGCGCATGCGCTGATGGCGCTGGGGGCGCAGCACGCGGGCCTGCCGTCGGCGGCGCTTGCGCCGGCCTATGCGCTGTCGGGCAACGACCGCGCCAAGCTGAACGCGGTGGTGGCGCAACTGACTCCCGGCGCGGTGTTCGCCGACCACGCCGCGCGGTTCCTGCCCGCCATTTCCGCCACGCTGGGCGCCGATGTGCCGCTGATCTGCCAGACGGGTGGCGCCAGCGACCGGCGCACCATCAGCTTTGACAGTCTGCTGGCGACGGAGCCTTCGCCTGCGCTGGATGCCGCGCACGCCGCCATCACCGGCGATACGGTGGCGAAGTTCCTGTTCACCTCGGGCACGACGGGCAGCCCCAAGGCGGTGATCCAGACCCACGGGATGCTGTGTTCCAATCAGGCGATGGTGGCGGCGGCCTATGGCTTTACCCCGGACGATCCGCCGGTTCTGGTGGATTGGGCGCCGTGGAACCACACCGCGAGCGGCAACAAGGTGTTCAACATGGCCCATTACAACGGGGGCACCTATTACATCGACGAAGGCCGCCCCACGCCGGATGGCATCGGCCGCACCATTGCCAACCTGCGCGACATCGCGCCGACATGGTATTTCAATGTGCCGGTCGGTTTCCAGTTCCTGCTGGAAGTGATGGAGCGCGACGACGGGTTGGCGGCGCATTTCCTGTCGCGGCTCAAGTTGCTGATGTATGCCGGTGCTGCGATGAGCCAGCCGTTGTGGGACCGCGTTTCGGCCCTTGCGGCCCGGCATGGCAAGCCGGAGCTTCCGTTCATCTCGGGCCTTGGGGCCACGGAAACCGGGCCATTTGCAGTGTATTACGCCGACAAGCGGGACCGCCCCGGCCTGATCGGTATTCCCGCGCAGGGGGTGACGCTGAAGCTTGTGCCGCAGGATGGCAAGCTGGAGGCGCGGGTCCGCAGCCCTTCGGTGACGCCCGGATACTGGCGCAACCCCGCGTTGACGGCGGCGGCCTTCGATGACGAAGGGTTCTACCGGATGGGCGATGCCTTGCGCTTTGTCGAACCGGGTAACCCCGATGCGGGGTTCGAGTTTGACGGGCGGCTGGCGGAAAATTTCAAACTGGCGACCGGCACTTGGGTGGCGGTGGGGACGTTGCGGGCGGCATTGGTCAACGACCTGGGGGGCCTTGTGTCGGATGCCGTGATTGCAGGCGAACTGCGCGACGATCTGCGCGCGTTGCTGGTGCCGAACTGGGACCGATTGCGCGGGCTGGCGGGGGTGCCCGGGGAAACGCCCGCAGCCGAGGTTGCGGCGCATCCGGCGGTCCGCGCCGAATTGGCGCGGCGCTTGACCGAGCATGCGCGGGCGGCCTCGGGC
>JAUXPG010000005.1 GCA_030683915.1 Gemmobacter sp. | reverse complement strand
CAGGTTGTCCAGCGTAATGCCGTAGACCTCGGCCCCCGCGTTGCGCCCTTGCACCGCCACCATGACCTGCCCGCGCACCAGCGGTGCGGCGCGGGTGACGTTCGGAACCTGGGCGATGCGCTCCACCCAGCCGTCATAATCCGCAATGCCGCGTTCGATCCGCCCGGTGTCCGAGGTCTGCGCGCTGGCATAGACGGTGACGTGTGCGTTGGCCCCAAGGATGGTATCCACGAATTCGGTGCGGAACCCAGACCGCACTGCCAGCGTGGCCACCAGTGCGAACACCGCCAGCGTGATGCCCAACAGGCTGATGATCGTCACAACCGACACGCCGCCATCGGCCCCGATCCCGCGCAGGTAACGCCAGGCGATCATCCGTTCGATGCGGGAAAACGGGGCGGTGCGGTTGGCCATGGGGGCTCCTTCAAGGCGGGCGCACACTTGTCCGAACGCCGGGCGCGGTCAAGCCACGATCGTGTGCGGACCTTGCGTCACGGTCGGGTTTTCCACACTGGTCCCGGGGGCGCGGGGCGGGCACCTTCCGCGTAACTTATGCGGAGAGCCCGATGCGCGCAGCCCTGACCCGACGCTACGGCCCGCCCGACGTGGTGGACCTGACCGAGGTGCCCGAGCCGATGCCTGGTCCGGCGGACCTTGTGGTGCGCGTGGCCGCAGCCCCGGTGACCCGCGCCGACGCCCGTATCCGGGCGCTCGACGTGCCTGCGGGTTACGGCCCGATCCTGCGGCTGGTGTTCGGCTGGAACGGGCCGCGGCGCGCCGTGCAGGGGGCCGAGTTCGCGGGTGTGGTGGAACGTGGCGCCGGCGCGTTTGCCAAAGGGCAGCGGGTGATGGGGATTACCGGCATGCGTGGCGGTGCCCATGCCGAACGGGTGGTCATCGCGGCTGGCGGGTTGGTCGTGCCGGTGCCTGACACGCTGTCCGACGTGCAGGCCGCCGCCTTCTGGTTTGGCGGGCTGACGGCCGCACATTTCCTGCTCGACAAGGGCGGACTGCGCGCCGGGCAGCGCGTACTGATCGACGGAGCGGGCGGTGCGGTCGGGTCGGCGGCGATCCAGATCGCGCGGGCGACGGGTGCGCGGGTGGTGGCACGGTGTTCGCCGGGGTCGCACGACCTTGCGCGCGATCTGGGCGCGGTGGTGGTGGACCGTGCGGCGCCGCTGCCTGACGGGCCGTTCGATCTGTTGCTCGATGTGGCGGGCACCTGGGATGTCGCGTCTGCGTTCCGCCTGCTGGGGCCGCAGGGCCGGTTTCTGCGGGTGACGGCAAGCCTGTGGGCGGAACTGGGCGCCGCCTTGCGTCCGCGCCGCGGCGGGCGGCGCCTGGTCGCAGGCGTCGTCGCGGAAACCCCGGCGGCAATGGCGCGGTTGTTGGCGCTGCATGCCGCAGGGAGCTATTCGCCGGTGGTGGGTGCGGTTCTGCCGTTTGCGCAGATCCGGCAAGCGCATGCGCTTGCAGGGTCCTGGACCAAGCGCGGCACCGTCGTGGTGGTGATGGACGCGCCCTGACGGGCCGCGCGGCGGTCAGGCCACCAGAACGGCGATGGCCGCGAAATGCTGCCCCGCCGCGACAGCCACGAACAGATGCCAGATCGCCGTCTGGAACCGCAGACGTTCCCACACATGGAACACAACGCCCGCCACATAGGTCAACCCGCCTGCCACGATCAGCCACAGCGACAGCGCAGGCAAAGCCGCGCTGACCGGGCCGATGGCGATGATGCCGACCCAGCCCAGCAGGATATAGGCCGCGATCGACAGCCGGTCATACCGTCCCGGCAGTGCAACCTTGACCAGAATCCCAAGGCAGGCCCCGACCCAAACCACCACCCCAAGGCCCCAGGCCCAGCCGGGGTGATCCAGATGCGGGATGATGGCGGTGTAGGTGCCAGCGATCATCACATAGATCATCGCGTGATCGAACCGGCGCAGCAGCCACTTCAGCGCGCCGGGCGGCGTCATGTTGTAGGCCAGCGAAAAGCCCCACATCAGAAAGAAACCCGCCGCATAGACCGTAAGCGCGGCAAAGATGCCCAATTCCGCCTCGCGCATCGCATGGGCCAGCAGGACCGGAAAGGCGATCAGCCCTGCCAGAAGCGCCAGCGCATGCACAATGCCATCGGCCAGAAGTTCGCCCAGCGACAGCGGACGGGTGCGGGGAGACAAGGTCATCGGCGGCCTCATGGCAAGAGAAGGACCAAGCATGACGGCTGCGGTGCCGGGGTCAAGCCGCGTCGTGCCCCCCTGACGCGCAGTCAAGCAGTTGTGTGATCGTGTGACCTGGCAACCAATCGCGCCGCCGCCCGCTGCGCGTCAGATCGGGGCCATCCGGTAAAGCGCGCCGTTGCCAACCGAAAGGAACCACAGCGCGCCATCGGGCCCCTGCCGCACATCGCGGACACGGGCAGTTTCAGGCGCCTCGATCCGTTCCTCGGCCATGCCGCGCGCCGGGTCCAGCCGCGCGATCAGGTCAAACTTCAACGATCCCACGAACAGGCTGCCCCGCCACTGCGGGATCAGGCTGGCATCATAGGCGGCCAGGCCCGATGGCGCGATCGACGGGTCCCACATGTGCGCGGGCTGCTCCATGCCGGGCGCCTCGGCGCCTGTGCCGATGGCGGACCCATCATAATCTGTGCCGTGACTGATGATCGGCCAGCCATGGTTCAGGCCGGGAGCGATCAGGTTCACCTCGTCCCCGCCGCGGGCGCCGTGTTCCGCCGACCACAGGCGGCCCTGCCTGTCAAACCCCAGGCCCTGCACATTGCGGTGGCCAAGCGATTGCACCCCGGGCGCCCAACCGGGGCCCGCCGCAGGCAAAGGCGTGCCGTCGCGGCGGAAGGCCAGCACCTTGCCGATGCTGCTGGCCGGGTCCTGCGCGGCCATCCCGCGCGGCCCGGTACCCCGGTCGCCGGTACCAAGCCAGATGGTGCCGTCGGGCGCCTCGGCCAGCCGGGCGCCGAAATGCCGCCCGCCTGATGCCACGTCGCCGGACCAGAGTGTTTCAAACTGCTCCAGCCGCGCCCCGTCGGCGCTGAGCCGTCCACGGCCAATCGCGGTCGCGGCGCCGGCGCGGGTGCCTGTGGCATAGCTCAGCCAAACTTCGCGGGTGTCGGCAAAATCGCGGGGCACCAGAACATCCAGCAACCCGCCCTGCCCTGCGGCGCGCACCTGCGGCCCGCCCGACACCTCTTGCGGCAAGCCACCGTCCACCCGCAGAAGGCGTCCGCCCCGCTCGGTCACCAGAATCGCGCCATCGGGCAGGAAGGCAACGCCCCACGGCTCGACCAGCCCGGTCACTACGGCCGAGATTTTGACCTGCCCCGCCGAAGTGTCCACCACGGTTGCAAACGCCGGGGCGGCGATCAACGAAAAGGCAAGGGTCAGGGCGCGCAACATGTCCGGTCCTTTCAGCAAGGTGCCGAACAAAGTTAGGGCGGTGGCAAACCCCTCGCCACCGCCCTGACGATCAGTTGAAGGCCACCGCGCGGTCTCCGCGCAGCGGATCGGCGCCAAAGCGGTTGGGCCCGGCCGTGCCACGCGTCGAGAAGAATACGATCAGCACAATCCATCCTATGAGTGGCAGCAAAGAGATAAGCAGCCACCACGCGCTGCGGTCGGTGTCGTGCAGGCGCCGTGCGCCCACCGCAAGCGACGGAAGAAACACCCCCAGCGACCACAGCCCACCAAGCAGGCCGATTTCGCCCAGCCCTAGCAGCGCATCGATGATGCCGAGCACGATGCTGACCAAAATCGAGGCGAGGATGAACCACCAGTACTCCGCGCGCCGGGCGCGCCCTGAAAACGTGACGTATTTCGAAAAACAGGCCTTGGTGGCCTCGATCATGTTCATGGCTTAATCCTTGCCTCTCGTACCACAATCCAGCCGTGCAACAGGCCCGGCGCATGCACGCTAACGCCCGGCTTTCCCTTGCGCAACGCCCGCTTCGGAAGGACTGGTCAGAAGATGCGGATTGGGCTAGCTAAGGAACAGGGCGCCGCTTGCGCCCGTCCAGAACCGGGCAAACCGGCGGATCAGGGAGAAGGCTCCGACGCCGGGCTGCCCCACAGGGGCATGCTGCCCCCTGTTCTGGACGACGAAACCACAACAGGACCCAAGGTCCGCGACGTAGGGAGTTTCTCATGAAAAAACTGCTTCTGGCCACGACCGCCGCTTTTGCGCTGGCGGGCGGTGCGCATGCCGAAGACATCAAGATCGGCATCATCCTGGGCTTTACCGGGCCGCTCGAATCGCTGGCGCCCGACATGGCGGCCGGTGCTGAACTGGCGATTGCCGAAGTGAACGCGGCCGGCACCCTGCTGGGCGGCGGCCACACCATCACCGCGATCCGTGGCGATTCGACGTGCGTGGACGCGGCGGCAGCCGTGGCGGCGGCGGAACGCCTCGTCACCTCGGACAAGGTGAATGCGATCATGGGCGCCGACTGTTCGGGCGTGACCGGGGCGATCTTGCAAAACGTCGCGCGCCCGAACGGCGTGGTGATGATCTCGCCTTCGGCAACATCGCCTGCGCTGTCCACCGCCGAGGATGACGGCCTGTTCTTCCGCACTGCGCCGTCTGATGCCCGTCAGGGCCAGGTGATGGCCGATATCCTGAAAGAGCGCGGCATTTCCAGCGTTGCGGTGTCCTACACCAACAACGACTACGGCAAGGGCCTGGCAGACAGCTTCCAGGCCGCGTTCACCGCGGCCGGCGGCACCGTGACCCTGACCGCGCCGCATGAGGACGGCAAGGCCGACTATTCCGCCGAAATCGGCGCGCTGGCCTCGGCCGGTGGCGAGGTGCTGGTGGTTGCCGGTTACATCGACCAGGGCGGCGCGGGCATCACCAATGCGGCGCTGGATTCGGGCGCGTTCGACACCTTCATGTTCCCTGACGGCATGTTCAGCCAGGCGCTGGAAGACAACTTCGCGGCCAAGACCGAAGGGTCGTTCGGCCAGCATCCTGGCACCGACAGCGACGGTCTGGCCGCCTTCCACGCTGCGGGCGCGGCAGCCGGGTTCAACCCGCGCAACGCGTTCTCGCCGGAATCCTATGATGCCGCGGCGCTGATCCTGTTGGCGATGCAGGCGGCCGGTTCGACCGATCCGAAGGTCTTCAAGGACAAGGTCATGGACGTTGCCAACGCGCCGGGCGAGCCGATCCAGCCGGGCGAACTGGCCAAGGCCATCGAAATCCTGAAGAACGGCGGCGACATCGACTATGTCGGCGCCTCTGCGGTGGAACTGATTGGTGCCGGGGAATCGGCCGGCAACTACCGCGAGTTCGAGATGAAGGGCGGCAAGATCGAAACCGTGAAGTTCCGCTGATCGCGGTGGCATGAACTGGCGCGGCCCGGCATTGTCCGGGCCGTTGCCTTAACCAGACGGAGCCGCCGGCCGCAGATGCGGAAACGGTGCGCCCAATGGGGAGACGGACATGATCGTTGTGCAGGATCTGCACCGGCATTTCGGCGGCTTCCGGGCCGTGGACGGTGCCTCGCTTGAAATCGCCACCGGGTCGATCACCGGGTTGATCGGGCCTAACGGGGCGGGCAAGACCACCCTTTTCAACGTGATCGCCGGGCGCTTGCCGCCGACCAGCGGACGGGTGCTGATGGCGGGTGAGGATATCACCGGCCTTCCCCCGCACGAGCTGTTCGCCAAGGGCCTGCTGCGCACGTTCCAGATTGCCCATGAATTCGGCAGCATGACCGTGCGCGAGAACCTGATGATGGTGCCCGCCGGGCAATCCGGTGAGACGTTATGGAACACGTGGTTCGGGCGCAAACGCATTGCCGCCGAAGAACACGCGCTGCGCAACAAGGCAGACGAAGTCCTTGAATTTCTGACGATTTCCCATCTGGCAGACCAAAAGGCCAGCCAGATTTCGGGCGGCCAGAAAAAACTTCTTGAACTTGGGCGCACGATGATGGTGGACGCCAAGATCGTGTTTCTGGACGAGGTGGGCGCAGGCGTGAACCGCACGCTTCTCAACACCATTGGCGATGCCATCGTGCGGCTGAACAAGGAACGCGGCTATACCTTCTGCGTGATCGAACACGACATGGATTTCATCGGCCGCCTGTGCAACCCGGTGATCTGCATGGCCGAAGGCAAGGTGCTGGCGCAGGGCACGGTGGACGAGGTCAAGAACGACGAACGTGTCATCGAGGCGTATCTGGGCACCGGCCTGAAGAACAAGGTCAAAGAGGAGGCCGCGCATGGCTGAACGTCGCGCGGCGTCGCCGGCGCCGGGGGCTGTCGGCCCCTTTTCCTGCGTGTCCCAAGTCCGGGGCGCGCATGTGCCCCCCTCCACGGATATTTGCAAAACCACAGGAGCGGCCCATGGCTGAGCCCTTTCTGATCGGCGAAGGCATGACCGGCGGTTATGGTGGTGCCGACATCCTGCATGGCTGCACGCTCGCGGTCGAGAAGGGCGAGATCGCGGTGATCGTCGGCCCCAACGGCGCCGGAAAATCCACCGCCATGAAGGCAGTGTTCGGCATGCTGAAGCTGCGGCAGGGACGCGTGCGGCTGGCAGGCGAGGACATTACCGCCCTCACCCCGCAGGCGCGGGTGATGAAGGGCATGGGTTTTGTACCCCAGACCCACAACATATTCACTTCGATGACGGTGGAGGAGAACCTCGAGATGGGGGCCTTCATCCGCACCGACGATTACCAGGGCACATTGGCGCAGGTGTATGACCTGTTCCCCATCCTCAAGCAAAAGCGCAACCAGCCGGCAGGCGAGTTGTCGGGCGGTCAGCGCCAGCAGGTCGCCGTGGGGCGTGCGCTGATGACGCAGCCCTCGGTGCTGATGCTGGACGAGCCGACGGCTGGCGTGTCGCCCATCGTGATGGACGAGTTGTTCGACCGCATCATCGAGGTGGCGCGGACGGGCATATCCATCCTGATGGTGGAACAGAACGCCCGGCAGGCGCTGGAAATCGCCGACAAGGGATATGTGCTGGTGCAGGGCGCAAACCGGTTCACCGACACGGGCAAGGCATTGCTGGCGGACCCGGAAGTGCGCCGGTCGTTCCTGGGGGGCTGAGACGATGGATATCCTGAACGCCATCGTGGCGCTGCTGAATTTCGTGATCATCCCCGGGGCGGCTTACGGCGCGCAACTGGCGCTGGGGGCGCTGGGGGTGACGCTGGTTTATGGCATCCTGCGGTTCTCCAACTTCGCCCATGGCGACACCATGGCCTTTGGCACCGCGATGACCATTATCGTCACCTGGGGCCTTCTGGCCCTGGGCATCAGTTTCGGCCCCTTGCCCACCGCACTGCTGGCGCTGCCCTTCGGCATCGGGCTGACCGCGCTGCTCGTGCTGGGGACCGACCGGCTGGTGTATCGCTTCTACCGCAAGGTCAAGGCTGCGCCGGTCATCCTTGTGATGGTGTCGATGGGCGTGATGTTCGTGATGAACGGCATCACCCGGTTCATCATCGGGGTGAACGAGATCAACTTTACCGATGGCGAACGCTTCATCATCAACGCGCGCGAGTTCCGCGAGGCGACCGGCCTTGCCGAGGGCCTTGCGTTCCGCACCACGCAAGGCATCACGCTGGTCGTGGCGGTCATCGCCGTTGCGGCGCTGTTCTGGTTCCTGAATCGCACGCGCACCGGCAAATCCATGCGCGCGTTCTCCGACAACGAGGATCTGGCGCTGCTGTCGGGGATCAACCCGGAGCGGGTGGTGGCGGTGACATGGATCATCGTCGCAGCACTGGCCACCACGGCGGGGGTACTTTACGGCCTCGACAAAAGCTTCAAGGCCTTCACCTACTTCCAGCTTTTGCTTCCGATCTTTGCGTCGGCGGTGGTGGGGGGCCTTGGCAACCCGCTCGGCGCCATCGCAGGCGGGTTCGTCATCGCGTTTTCCGAAGTGACGGTGACGTACGCGTGGAAAAAGGTGCTGACCTACCTGCTGCCAGCCGACTGGGCGCCTGCCGGGTTGGTGCAACTGATGGGCACGGATTACAAATTCGCCGTCAGCTTTGCCATTCTGGTCATCGTCCTGCTGATCAAGCCGACTGGCATCTTCAAGGGGAAATCGCTATGAGCGTGAACCTGCGCAATATCGCGCTTTTTGCGGCGCTGGCGGTGCTCTATCTGGGCACGGCCATGATCTATGGCTGGAACCTGACGCTGACCATCGTGAACATGGGGCTGATCAGTGCCGTGATGGCGCTGGGGGTCAACATGCAGTGGGGCTATGCCGGGCTGTTCAACATCGGGATCATGGGTTTCGTCGCCTTGGGCGGGCTGGCGGTGGTGCTGGTGTCGATGCCCCCTGTGGGCGAGGCTTGGGCCGCTGGTGGCGTGCGGTTGATCTTTGGGCTGCTGGTGGGCGCGGCGTCGATGGTGGCGGCCGTGCTGGTGTGGTCGAAACTGCCAAAGGGGCGGGTTCGCGGGCTGGCGCTGCTTGCGGTGCTGATCGTGGGCTTCACCTTGTATTCGATGGTGTTTGACCCTGCCGTGCGGGCGGTCGAGGCGGTGAACCCCTCGTCCACCGGGTATCTGGGCGGGCTTGGGTTGCCGGTGCTGCTCGCCTGGCCCGCTGGCGGTGCGCTGGCCGCTGGCGCGGCGTGGCTGATCGGCAAGACGGCCCTGGGCCTGCGGTCGGACTATCTGGCAATTGCCACGCTCGGGATTTCGGAAATCGTCCTTGCGCTGTTGAAGAATGAGGATTGGCTGGCGCGGGGCGTGAAAAACGTGACCGGCCTGCCGCGCCCGGTTCCGTTCGAGGTGAACCTCCAGCAGAACCCGGCGTTTGTGGCCTGGGCGCGGGACTGGGGGCTGGATCTGGCCACCACGTCGTCGATCGTGGTCAAGCTGAGCTATGCCGGGCTGTTTTTGGTCGTGCTGCTGGCGCTGGTGTGGCTGGTCGAAACCGCGTGGCGGTCGCCCTGGGGCCGCATGATGCGCGCGATCCGGGACAATGAGGTATCGGCCGCCGCCATGGGCAAGGACGTCACCCGGCGACATCTGCAGATCTTCGTGCTGGGGTCGGCGGTGTGCGGCATGGCGGGGGCCATGATGACCACGCTGGACGGACAGTTGACGCCGGGCACCTATCAGCCGCTGCGCTATACCTTCCTCATCTGGGTGATGGTGGTGGTCGGCGGGTCGGGCAACAACTGGGGCTCGGTGCTGGGCGGGTTCCTGATCTGGTGGTTGTGGGTCATGGTCGAACCCATCGGACAGAACGTGCTGTCGGTGGTGACGATGGGCCTTGCGGACGGATCGTGGCTGAAATCACACCTGACCGACGCTGCCGCGCATATGCGCCTGCTGACCATGGGCATCATCCTGTTGCTGGTCTTGCGCTTCAGCCCGCGCGGGTTGATACCCGAAAAATAGCGGGGGGCCCCTGCCCCCCGGACGCTTCAGGAAAGTAGAATGATGAGTGCCGCAGGCTTTGACGTTCTATGCATCGGGTCGGTGCTGTGGGATGTGATCGGGCGGTCGTCGGCGGTGATGCGCGTGGGGTCCGATGTTCCGGGGCGGATCACCCGGCTGCCGGGTGGCGTCGCGCTGAACATCGCCATGATGCTGGCGCGGTTCGGGATGAAGCCCGCGCTGCTCAGTTGCATCGGGCGGGATTCGCAGGGCGAGGATCTGATGGAGGCGTGCCGCCATCTGGGTCTGGAAACCGGGCTGGTCTATCGGTCGGATGACCTGCCGACCGACCGATACATGGCCATCGAAGGCGCGAACGGGCTGATTGCAGCGATTGCCGACGCGCATTCGCTGGAAGCCGCGGGCGCGCGCATCCTGCGGGCGTTCGAGGATGGGCGGCTCCCGTCGCCCTATCACGGGCTGGTGGCGCTGGACGGCAACCTGACGCTGGGCATGCTGTCGGATATCGCCACGTCGCCGGTCTTTGCGGGCGCGGATCTGCGGGTGGCACCCGCCAGCCCCGGCAAGGCCGACCGACTGCGCCCGCTGATCGCGCATCCGCGCGCCACGCTCTACGTCAATCTGGAGGAGGCGGGCCTGCTGTGTCAGGCGGCCTTCACCGACGCCGGGGCCGCCGCGGCAGGAATGGTGGCCCGCGGGGCCGCGCGCGCGCTGGTTACCGACGGCGGCCGCATGGCAGCCGAGGCAACGCGCGGACAGGCCGTGCTGACCGCCGCACCGCCGCAGGTGATGGTGACGCGCGTCACCGGCGCGGGTGACACCTTCATGGCCGCCCATATCGCGGCCGAGGCGCGCGGCGCAGGCCGGGCCGAGGCACTGGCCGAGGCTATCCACCGCGCCGCCGTCTATGTATCGGGAGAAATCGGAACATGACCCTGCCGCTGCTTGTCACCCCCGACGTGCGCGCCGCACTGGACCAAGGCCGCCCGGTGGTCGCACTGGAATCGACCATCATCACCCACGGCATGCCTTGGCCCGCCAATGTGGACACCGCACGCGCTGTCGAGGCGGCGGTGCGCGCAGGCGGTGCCGTGCCTGCGACCATCGCCGTGATGGGCGGCGCCATCCGCATCGGGCTGGACGATGCCACGCTCGATGACCTTGGCCGCACCCCGCATGCCCGCAAGCTGAGCCGGGCCGACCTTGCACATTGTCTGGTGACCGGCGAAACCGGCGCCACCACCGTGGCCGCCACCATGATCTGCGCGCATCTGGCGGGCATCCGGGTGTTTGCAACCGGGGGCATCGGCGGCGTGCATCGTGGCGCCGAAACAAGCTTTGACGTCTCCGCCGATCTTTACGAACTGGCGGCAACCCCCGTGACGGTGGTGTCGGCGGGGGCCAAGGCCATTCTGGACCTGCCCAAGACACTGGAGCTGCTCGAAACCCTTGGCGTGCCGGTGATCGCCTATGGTCAGGATGATGTCCCGGCCTTCTGGTCGCGGTCCAGCGGACTGCGGGCGCCGATGCGCGCCGACGATCCGGCCACGATTGCGGCTGCGCATCTGATGCGCGGGCGGCTTGGGTTACCCGGTGGCCAGTTGGTCGCCAATCCGATCGCCCCGGAGCATGAGGTGCCGATGGCCGAAATCGGCCCCGTCATCGAGACCGCGCTGGCCGAGGCCGCCGCGCTGGGCATCGCCGCCAAAGCGGTCACGCCGTTCCTGCTGGACCGCATCATGGCATTGACCGATGGGCGGTCGCTGGCCAGCAACACCGAACTGGTGTTGGCCAATGCCCGGCTGGGCGCCGCCATAGCGGTCGAGTTGGCGCGGCTGATCCGGGCCTGAGGCAAGGCGGGCTTGTGCCGCAGCGCAGCAATGCTTAGGTGTTGCGTTCCCGCACACGGAGTGCCCCATGACCGACCCCATCCGCCCGCGCCGCACCCTTGGCACCGGCATCCGGTCCAGCTTTCTGACCGGCTTGGTGGTCATCGCCCCGATCTGGCTGACGGGCTATCTGATCTGGCTGGTCACCGGCTGGATCGACAGTTGGGTGCTGCCGCTGATTCCGGAACGCTGGCAGTTGGAAACGCTGGTCGGGGTCAACCTGCACGGGCTTGGCGTGGTGATCTTTCTGGTTTTCACCGTCATCGTCGGTTGGGTGGCCAAGGGTCTGTTGGGCCGGTCGCTGATCCGCTGGGGCGAAACGGTGGTCGACCGGATGCCGGTCGTGCGGTCGATCTACAACGGTGTCAAGCAGATCGCGGAAACCATCTTTGCACAGACCGACACCAGCTTTGACCGGGCCTGCCTGCTGGAATACCCACGGCCGGGCGTCTGGGCCATCGGGTTCATCTCGACCAAGGCGAAGGGCGAACTGGCGGGGGCGTTGGCCGACCACGGGGAAATCCTGTCGGTCTTCCTGCCCACGACCCCAAACCCGACCTCAGGCTTTTTGCTTTATGTCCCGGCAAGCGATGTCATCATGCTGGAGATGAAGGTCGAGGATGCCGCCAAACTGATCATCTCGGCCGGTCTGGTCTATCCCAACGGCAAGGACCCGACGGTTCCCGCCACCGGGCAGGCCTAACCCAGCAGCCACAGCCCCGCCAGCACCAGCGCGGCCAGAAACACCGTTTCCGCGACCAGCAAGGCCATCGCCGCGGCCCCCACCTGCATCAGACGGGCGACCGAGGTCTTCATCCCCACGGCCGCCACAGCCGTCAACAGCGCCGCGCGCGATCCGTCGCCCGCTGCCGCCGTCAGCCAGTGCGGCAGATCGAGCACCGAATTCAGGGTCGCAAGCACCAGAAAGCCGATCACGAAACCCGGCAACAGCGGCGGGCGGTCGGCCCCGACCGCGCCATCGCGCAGCACCAGCGCCGCCACCAGCACCACCGGCGCCAGCAGCGCCACGCGGATCAGTTTCACCAGCGTCGCGGTTTCGCCGGCTTCGGGCGACACGGAGAACCCGGCGCCGACCACCTGCGCGACATCATGGATGGTGGCACCCAGAAACACCCCGGTCAGCCGGTCATCCAACCCGAGTCCCGCAGCCAGCATCGGATAGACAATCATCGCCAGCGTCGACAGCACGGTGACCCCGACCACGGCAAAGACAAGGTCACGCTCGGCTCGCGCGCCCTTGGGCAACAGCGCCGCCAGTGCCATCGCCGCCGATGCACCGCAGATCGCCACAGCGCCACCGGTCAGAAACCCGAACCCCCGGCTGGCGCGAAACAGCGGCGCCACTGCCATGCCAACGCCGATGGTCGCGCCCACCCCGACCACGATCAGCGCCAGCAGCGGCCAGCCAAGGCCCACAAACATCTCGGCGCTGATCCGCAGCCCCAACAGCGCGACGCCTAGCCGCAGCACCCCACGGGCTGCGACCCCGATTCCCGGCGCGGCGCGCCCTTCTTCCGACAGGAAGTTCAGCGCAATGCCAAGCAGGATGGCCATAAGCATCGCCGGCGCGCCATAATGTTCCGACAGGAACTGTGCGGCCAGTGCCACCAGCCCGGCCACCATCAGCCCCGGTGCATGCCGACGCCACCAGTCGGGCGAGATCAGATCCATCCTCATCCCCTCGCCCTAACAGCCCCGACCTGCCCTTGTCTGCCCTTCCACGCCGACAAGATGTCGCTTTTTGCAGCACATTTTCGCTTTATCAGCATTCGTTGATGGCGCGGAGCGGTTCCGCCCCTACCAGAGCGGGGGTCTGCATGCTATATCGCAACAAAGGCCTTGACAGCGTCTTTCGTCGTAGTAGCTGCCCACGGTTGGCGCAGGCAAGCAAGCGGGCAGAGACGGATCAATGGTGCAACGCGAAAGGATCTGGCCATGGACCTTAGGTCCGGCATGCCGCAACGAAGCGACTCTGAACCTGTCCAGACAGAGTGCGGAGTCATGACCGCCGCCGAGATGGAGGCCAACGCCCAGGCCGCCGCCGCCTTCCTGAAGGCGCTGGCGCACGAAGGGCGCCTGATGATCCTGTGTCATCTGTCATCGGGCGAAAAATCGGTCACCGAACTGGAAAACCTGCTCGACAGTCGGCAGGCCGCTGTCAGCCAGCAACTTGCGCGGCTGCGGCTGGAAGGGTTGGTATCGTGCCGCAGGGAAGGCAAGACGATCTATTACTTCCTGCACGATCCGAAGGTGCGCAGCGCCATCGCGCTGGTCTACGACCTGTTCTGTCGCAAGGTCTGACGCACGACCCCCAACGGCGGTGTTGAGGACAAAAGAAAAGGCCCCGCCATTCGGCAGGGCCACGGACCTGTAATCAGGTAACGCGCCCTTACTTCGGGGCGATCATCATCACCATCTGGCGGCCTTCCAGCCGGGGCATGGATTCGATCTTGCCTTCGCCCGCAACATCGGCGGCCACCCGGTTCAAGAGATCCATACCCAGCTGCTGGTGCGCCATTTCCCGGCCACGGAAACGCAGGGTGATCTTCACCTTGTCGCCTTCTTCGAGAAACTTCTTAACCGAACGCATCTTCACATCATAGTCATGGTCGTCTGTTCCGGGGCGGAACTTGATTTCCTTGATCTCGATGATCTTTTGCTTCTTGCGCGCTTCGGCCTCGCGCTTTTGCTGTTCATACTTGAACTTGCCGAAATCCATGATCTTGCAGACAGGCGGTTCGGCATTGGGCGAGATCTCGACGAGGTCAAGCCCCGCTTCCTCGGCCAGCATCATGGCCCGGGCGGGGGTCACAACTCCGACGTTTTCGCCATTCGCCCCGATCAGGCGAATCTCGGGTGAACGGATGCGGTCGTTCACGCGCGGCCCCGTTTCGCGCTGCGGCGGGGCGTTGTGAGGTCTGCGGGCTATGGCCTTGCTCCTTTGGTCATGGATCGTGGCGCGCAAAATAGACTTTCGCCGCCTGCTGTTCAACCCGCAAATCCTGCCGGGGTTGCGCGTGACGCACGGGCGCGGCATTTCCCCTTTCCTTCGCGCCGCGGGTCTGGCAGTCCCCCGCGCATGGAAGCAACGGGTTGGAGTCCCATATGAACAAGTCCGTGATCATCGGAACGATCCTGGTGCTGGCTGCTGCCGGCGGATACTACCAGTTCAGCGTGGTGCCGGCACAGCAAGCCGCCGTGCAGGCCGCAGAACGCAAGATCGCCGAAGAGGCCGCCACACGGGCCGCTGCCGAAGAAAGCGCAAAGAAGGCCGCAGCGGCAAAAGCAGAGGAAGACGCTGCCCGCGTAGCCGCAGAAGAAGCCGCGAAGAAAGCCGCCGAAGAAGCTGCGGCCAAACAGGCCGCTGAAGCGGCCGCAGCAAAGGCAGCCGAGGCAGCCGCCGCCGAAGCTGCCGCCAAGCAGGCCGCGGACGAAGCTGCCGCCAAGGCCGCCGCCGAAGCGGCTGCAGCCGCCCCGCAGGCCACGCTTGCCGCACTGTCTGCGACGCTGAACGAATCGACCTTTGACGCCGTGCGGCTGAACGAACTGCTTGATGCGGCCGAGATCGACGACTCCACCCGCATGACGCTGAAAACTCTGGTCGACGCCGCAGGGGACAACCCGGCGCTGGTGGAAACCGCGCTGACGCAGATCCGCCTCGCGCTCAATCTCTGATCTTCCCAGCTTAAACCTCCGGGTGCCGTCCCCCAGACGGCGCCCGGACCGCCCTAAAAGGCCCGCACCCCACCAGACGGCCCCGGCAAAATCCACAGCATTCGGGCCGCTTGGCCACCACGCGCGCAATCCCCCTTCCCGCCCTGCCCCGGGCAAGCTATATCCGCGCGCATGACCCAGCTTGACCTCATCCGCAACTTCTCCATCGTGGCCCACATCGACCACGGCAAATCCACCCTTGCCGACCGGCTGATCCAGTCTACCGGCACGGTGGCCGACCGTGACATGAAAGCGCAATTGCTTGACAGCATGGATATCGAGCGCGAGCGCGGTATCACGATCAAGGCCAACACCGTCCGCATCGACTATCTGGCGAAGGACGGGAAAACCTATGTGCTGAACCTGATCGATACGCCCGGCCACGTCGACTTTGCCTACGAGGTCAGCCGGTCGATGCGTGCGGTCGAAGGGTCGCTGCTGGTGGTCGATGCATCCCAAGGGGTCGAGGCGCAGACGCTGGCCAACGTCTATCATGCGCTGGACGCCGGGCACGAAATCGTCCCGGTGCTCAACAAGATCGACCTTCCCGCCGCCGAACCCGAAAGGGTGAAGGAAAACATCGAGGACGTGATCGGCCTTGATGCATCAAATGCGGTGATGATCTCGGCCAAGACCGGGCTTGGCATTCCCGACGTGCTGGAAGCGATCGTAACCCGCCTGCCCGCGCCAAAGGGCGACCGCAATGCGCCTTTGAAGGCGATGCTGGTGGACAGTTGGTATGACGCCTATCTGGGCGTTGTCGTGATGATCCGTGTCATGGACGGCGTGGTGCGCAAAGGCGACCGGATCAAGATGATCCAGACCGGCGCGGCCTATGGCATCGACCGTCTGGCCGTGCTGCGCCCGCAGATGGTCGATTGGCACGAACTCGGCCCCGGCGAAATCGGCGTGTTCACCGCCAGCATCAAGCAGGTGCGCGATACCCGCGTCGGTGATACCATCACCCACGAGAAAAAGCCCTGCGCCGCGCCGCTTCCGGGGTTCAAACCCGCGCAGCCGGTGGTGTTCTGCGGGTTGTTCCCGGTGGATGCCGCAGATTTCGAAGACCTGCGCGACGCGATCGAAAAACTGGCACTGAACGATGCAAGCTTCAGTTCCGAAATGGAAACTTCGGCGGCCCTGGGCTTTGGCTTTCGCTGCGGGTTCCTTGGGTTGCTGCATCTCGAAGTGATCCGCGACCGTCTGGAACGCGAATACGATCTGGACCTGATCACCACTGCGCCGTCGGTGGTGTATCACGTTCACATGCGCGACGGCACGATGCGCGAGTTGCACAACCCCGCCGACATGCCCGACCTGACGCATGTCGACCACATCGAAGAACCGCGCATCAAGGCCACCATCATGGTGCCTGACGAATACCTCGGAGACATCCTGAAGCTGTGTCAGGATCGGCGCGGCATCCAGTCGAACCTCACCTATGCCGGCAACCGGGCGATGGTGGAATACGACCTTCCGCTGAACGAAGTGGTGTTCGATTTCTACGACCGTCTGAAATCGGTGACCAAAGGCTATGCCAGCTTCGACTATTCCATCACCGGCTACCGCGAGGATTATCTGGTGAAGATGTCGATCCTTGTGAACGACGAACCCGTGGACGCGCTGTCGATGATGGTCCACCGCGACCGGGCCGAGGCGCGCGGCCGTTCGATGGTGGAAAAGCTCAAAGATCTGATCCCCCGTCACATGTTCAAGATCCCGATCCAAGCCGCCATCGGGTCGCGGGTCATCGCCCGCGAAACGCTGTCGGCGATGCGCAAGGACGTGACGGCCAAATGCTACGGTGGCGACGCCACCCGCAAGCGCAAGCTTTTGGACAAGCAGAAGGCCGGGAAGAAGAAGATGCGCCAGTTCGGCAAGGTCGAAATCCCGCAGGAAGCGTTCATCAACGCCCTGAAGATGGACGGTTAGACGGCCAGTCCGCAACCTGTCCGGCCTTGATCCAGATCAACGCAGGTCCTCCCTTATTGGTTGCATATGCAACCATTAAGGGAGGACCGCGCCATGAAGATCGACCGCATTCACCACGTCGCCTACCGCTGCAAGGATGCCAAGCAGACGGTTGAGTTCTATACGAAAATGCTGAACATGGACTTCGTGCTTGCCATTGCCGAGGACCAAGTTCCGTCCACGCACGAACCCGATCCCTACATGCACGTCTTTCTGGACGCCGGAAACGGCAATGTTCTGGCGTTCTTTGAACTGCCGACCAAACCCGAAATGGGGCGCGACCCGAACACGCCGAAGTGGGTGCAACACATCGCCTTCAAGGTGAACGACCGCGCGGAACTGCTTGAATTCAAAGCCCATCTCGAGGCGAACGGCGTCGAGGTTCTGGGCGTGACCGACCACTCGATCTTCCATTCGATCTATTTCTTCGATCCGAATGGCCACCGTGTCGAACTCGCCTGCCCCGACCCGGAAGAAGCGGCGCTGCTGCAACGCCTCGACGCGGTCAAATGGGACATGCTGGAAGAATGGAGCCGCACCAAACGCGCGCCGCAACACGCCGCATGGCTCCACGCGCGCGAGCTTGGCAAGGGCTGAGGGGTCACTCCCCCTTGTGCAGCGACCGGGCCAGATCCCACCCGGTCAGCACGACGGTCAGGCCGACGACAGCCATCAGGTCCAACCGGGGCACATGCCAGATCAAGATGCCCACGAACACGAGGAACACCACGAAAGCGAAGATCGCAACCAGCTTGTCCATGGGTCAGTCCCTTTCCAGCGTTTCGAGATGGGCAGCAAGCCAGCGCGCGGTGCGAAGCAGGCGCGCGTCATCGCCCCGCCGGCCCACAAGCTGCAGGCCCATTGGCAGGCCGTTGTCGGCCGAGAACACCGGCAAGGTCACCGTGGGGACGCCCGCCAGTGTCCAGATGCCGTTGAAGATGGCCGAGCCGGTGGTCTCGGCGCCCGGCGCTGCCCCCGGGGCTGCCGGGCAGAGGATGGCATCGCAGCGGTTGAAGATTGGGTCCAGCGCAGCGTTGATGACGGTGCGCCAGTCCAGCGCCGCCAGATAATCGCGGGCGAGCACGGCCTTGCCTTCGTCGATTGCGCCGCGCAAGTGGTCTGACATGGTGTCGCGGCCGCGCCGCTCCAGCGGATAATAGCACTTGGCCATCTCGGCAAAGTTGATCCGTGCCCGGATCGCCGCCACCTCGTCAAAGCCGGGGAACGGCGCGTCAAAGCACTGCTCACCCAGCACCTCGGCCAGTTCCTCCATCGCGGCCCGCATGTCGGCGTCCGCGCTGTCATAGCCCGGCAGACGAACCACGGCAAAGATCGGCGGCACCGGCGCCTTGGCTGCCGCGATGTCGAGCAGGCGCGGATCGGCGCGTGGTTCGGTGGCCGTATCTGCCGGGTCGTGGCCAGCCAGCACCCCGGCCAGCAGCGCCGCATCCTCGACCGTCCGGGCGAACACGCCGACCGTATCCAGAAACGGCGATTGAGTCAGGATGCCGGTGCGCGGGATAAGCCCGAAGCTGGGTTTCAACCCCACCACGCCGCAATAGGCGGCGGGCCGAATGACGGACCCGCCCGTCTGGGTGCCCACCGCGAGCGGCACCATGCCCGCCGCAACCGCCGCTGCAGACCCCGAGGACGACCCCCCCGGCGTGTGCGCTGGGTTGTGCGGGTTGCGGGTTTTCGGCGGCGCCAGATAGGCGCCTTCGGTCGTGACCGTCTTGCCCATGATCACCGCGCCCGCGCCCTTCAGCCGGGCGACGATCCACGCATCGTCAGAGGGCACGCGCCCCGCCTCGCTGGCCAGTCCGCATTCGGTCGGAATGCCGCGCGTATCGATGATGTCCTTCAGCCCCACCGGAAGCCCGTGCAACGGGCCGATGGCGCGCCCGGCAACCCGCGCGCGGTCCAGCGCCCTGGCCTGTTCCAAAGCTGCCGCACCATCCAGCCACGCCCAGGCCTGCACCTGCGGTTCGGCTTCGGCGATGCGGTCCAGACAGGCGGCCACCAGCGTTTCGGCGCTGATGGCTCCCGCTGCCAGACGATCACGCATGGCGACCGCCGACAGGGCCAGAAGATCAGCGTGCCGATGGGCCATAGATCGCATCCGGCAACATGAACACAATATTCGGGTAGACGTACATCAGGACCATGCAGAAGAACACCATGGCGACATAGGGCAACGAGCCCGAGAAGATTTCCGTCAGCTTGATCTGCGGTGGCGCGATGCCTTTCAGATAATAGGCTGACATGGCCATGGGTGGTGTCAGGAACGACGTCTGCAGGTTGAGCGCCACCAGCACGCCAAAGAACAGCGGGTCGATGCCGAACAGCGGCAACAGCGGCAAGAAGATCGGAACGAAGATGATGATGATCTCCGACCACTCCAGCGGCCAGCCCAGCAAGAAGATGATCAGCTGTGCGAGGATCAGGAACTGGATCGGCGTGAGCGACAGGCTTTCGACGAAATCCTTGATCACATGTTCGCCGCCCAGATAGCTGAACACCGCCGAGAAGGTATAAGACCCGACGAACAGCCAGCACACCATCGCCGTTGTCCGCACGGTCAGATAGACCGACTCGCGCAGTCGCTCGAAGGTCATGGCGCGGTAGGCCACGGCCAGCACGATCCCGCCCAACGCCCCGATCGATGCGGCCTCGGTCGGCGTGGCGAGACCGAACAGGATGGACCCGAGCACCGCAAAGATCAGCAGCGCGAGCGGCAGGAAGCTTGTTCCCAAGAGCCACATCATCTGGCCGAACGGAATTTCGGGCAGTTCTTCCTTGGTCGGTTTCGGCGCCAGCGACGGTTGCAGCAGGGACCGGCCAACGATGTAGATGAGATACAGCGCCACGAGTGTGAAGCCCGGCAGCAGCGCACCGGCGTAAAGCCTCACGATCGTCGTGCCCGAGTCTGCAGCAAAGACGTTCAGCATGATTGACGGATGTATGAGAATGCCCAGCGTGCCACCAGCGCAGATCATGCCGGTGGCAAAGCTGTGGTCATACCGCATCTTGAGCATCTGCGGCAGCGCCAGCAGGCCCATCAGGGTGACAACGGCCCCCACGATGCCGGTGGCGGTGGCGAACAGCGCGCACGTGATCAGCGCCGCAACCCCCAGCGACCCCGGCACATTCCGGGTGGCAACGGCCAGCGTGCCGAACAGCTTGTCCACGATATTGGCGCGTTCGACGATGTAACCCATGAACAGGAACAGCGGAATCGCCGTCAGAACCTCGTTCGAGATGACCGTGTAGGTCTGGTTCACGAACAAATCGAAGATCCGGTTGTTATAGAACCCCTCGATCCACAGTCGCGTGCTTTCCCACCACCCCGCGTCATCGGTCAGGCGGTTGAACGCGCGCCACATCCGGCTGGGGTCGTAATAGGCGTAGTAGCCAAAGAAGATTCCCAGCGCCATCAGGGTAAAGGCGATGGGGAATCCCAAAAAGACGCAGGCAATGAAAATGCCCAGCATCATCAGGGCGATCTGCGGATCGGTCACGGGTGCATACTCCGGTGCGCGCTGGCGCGGATCAGTTCTGCTGCGACTGGGCAGCCTGTTTCAGAAGAACCTGTTCGGTTTCCTCGACGTCCTTTTCGGCCTCGACCCAAGTGTTCGTGCGCATGCAGATGATGCAGCGGAACACCTGCGCGATGCCCTGGATCAGCAGCAGGATGCCCGCCGCCACGATGACCGTCTTGAACTGGTAAATCGGGATTCCGGCGGGGCTGTTGATCGAGACTTCGGCGTAACCCCAGCTGCGCGAGGCATATTTCCAGCCTGCGAAGATCAGCGCGAGGATGCCGGGGAAGAAGAACAGCACATAGAGGACAAGATCGACCAGAGCCTGACGCTTGGGCGCCCAGGTACGATAGATGAAATCGCCCCGCACATGCCCGCCGCGCGACAGCGTATAGGCGCCGCCCATCATGAACAGCGTGCCATACATGATGAAGCTCAGGTCCAGCGCCCATGGCGTAGGCGCATTGAAGAAATAGCGCGCAAAGACTTCATAGCTCATCCCGGCGGTCATCAGGATGATCAGCCAGCCGAAGGTCTTGCCGAACCAAGCCGAAAGCCGGTCGGCGAAGCGGATGTAGGACAGCATGGGAGGACTCCGTGGCGGGACCGGGCGGCCAGATTGCCCTTGCGGCAAGGGCGAAGGTCGGCGCG